>NZ_JBQKGL010000007.1:0-194468 GCF_052118825.1 Bilifractor sp. LCP21S3_A7
CGCCAGCGTTCATCCTGAGCCAGGATCAAACTCTCATAAAAAAGATTGATTCGTTCAGAATTAACACTTGGCTAATTCATCCCTTTTTACTGTTTTAAAGGATCGTAATCACTTCATGTATCGTTCATCTGAACGTTACATCCATGAATACTCATCGATCGTTCAAACAAAAATTTATAAAACTTCATTTGAATTTTCGAGGATGTGTTTTACTGTTCAGTTGTCAATGTTCATGTTTTTGCTGTGTCTTTCGGCGACAGCTTGTTTACTATAACTCATATCTTTCAGTTTGTCAACAACTTTTTTGAAAAATCTGAAAGACGGAGAAGGAGGGATTTGAACCCTCGCGCCGGTTTCCCGACCTACACCCTTAGCAGGGGCGCCTCTTCGGCCTCTTGAGTACTTCTCCAAGCCCGTGTCAAGAATGGTTGTTACCACTTGATTTACCAAAAACAGGTAAAAAATTAACGCGTCATTTACACGACGCACTAGTGATTATACAAAAGTACAATTCTTTTGTCAACGCTTTTTTATTATTTTCTACGCGCTTTTTTCACTCTTTTACACTAGTATCTTTCCCTTTATCGCAGCCGGACTGTGAATAACAGCAGAGCTATAAAATCCCTGCCTTTTTCAACAGTCGTAGGCTGTGACTTTTTCCATCATTGGTCTATATCATGCTTTGACACGATATTTTTCCAGAGCAATATCGTATATGTTATTCCCTTCAGCATCAATTGCAACTATCACTGGAAAATCCCTGATTGTCAGCCTTCGGATTGCTTCTGTACCGAGATCATCATAGGCAATCACCTCCGATGAGAGAATCCGCTTTGACAGAAGAGCACCTGCTCCTCCTACCGCCGCGAAGTATACACACCCGTTGCGCACAATTGCGTCGGCAACCTCCTGTGTTCTGCGTCCCTTTCCAATCATCCCGCTTAATCCGAGATCCATGAGCTGAGGAGCATATTTATCCATTCTTCCCGCCGTCGTCGGACCTGCCGACCCGATCGGTCTTCCCTCTCTGGCAGGAGATGGCCCCATGTAATAGATTATATTACCACGAACATCGAAGGGAAGTTCCTTTCCCTGATCAATGGCTTCCTTCATTCTCTTATGCGCAGCATCTCTCGCCGTATAAACGGTTCCTGTCAGATACACATAATCTCCCGCATGCAAACTTCTGATATCTTCCCTGCTCATGGGAACATTCATTTTTCTTTCCATTGTTTGATATCCTCTATTTCCGGAACAATTCGCGGCTAAACCGTAACCGATATGCCCCGCAGGCGGGCACCACATACTTATAGGCTATGGATTGCTTCGTGTTTCGCACTCTCACACTCCTGCAGCATTCTGTCAACGATATCCGAATACAGAAAACACAGTCCGATCCCCTCACAGATATCTGACTGCATGCCTGTTCACATGGCAGCACATATTGACCGCCAGCGGAAGTCCTGCAATGTGAGTCGGATAGGTATTGATATTCACTCCAAGACAGGTAACCTTTCCTCCAAGTCCCCCCGGACCAATTCCGAGATGATTAATGCGCTCCAGCAGTTCTTCCTCCATCTCTTTTACATATGGAATTTCAGAATGCTGCCCAGCCGGTCTGGTCAGTGCCTGTTTCGCCATCAGCGCTGCCTTTTCGAATGTTCCTCCGATACCGACACCGACAAATACGGGAGGACATGCATTCGGTCCGGCTTCTTCTACCGTCTGAACGATTGCGTCCTTGACTCCCTCTGCTCCCTGCGCCGGCTTAAGCATGACAATTTTGCTCATATTTTCACTGCCGAAGCCCTTCGTTGTAACGGTAATCTTCACCTGATCTCCTGGCACAATATTATAATAAATGACCGCCGGTGTGTTATCCTTTGTGTTTACACGATCCAGAGGATCCCTTACTACGGATTTACGAAGATATCCTTCTGTATAACCCTGACGGACCCCCTCATTGACAGCATCCTCAAGGACTCCACCTTCAAAATGAACATCCTGACCGATATCCAGAAACACAACGGCCATTCCGGTATCCTGGCAAATCGGGATCCGGTCTTCCCTTGCTATTTTCAGATTCTCCTGAAGCTGGTTCAGAATCTGTTTTCCGAGCGGAGACTGTTCCTTATCCACTGATGATCTCATACATTCCTTCATGTCATCGGAAAGCTCGTAATTGACAGAAATACACATTTCCTTTACCGCTTTTGTCACTTCACTGACATCAATATCTCTCATCATCGATTCCTCATTCTTCCCGATTATCCTCTGAGATTTCACCGGATGCATGCTCGTCCGCATTTGCGTCTGACAATTCTCCGGATGCAGATTCATTCGCCTTCCTGTCTGACACTTCTCCGGATGCAGGTTCACCTGAATTCCCGTCCGCGAATTCTTCAGACTTGTAATCATCTTCGTCTTCTGCTGTCTGACTCTCATCCGGTATTTCCCCGGATTCAGGGTCTTCATCATCTTCGCCGACAACCTTGGCGATTCCCGCCACGGAATCCATGACATCCATGATCTTCACTCCGGTTGCGCTGCGTTTCAGAACAGAAATTCCCTTAACAGGAGTCCTTATGATAATACCTCCCTTTGTGATCAGCATAATTTCATCTTCGCTGTTCACAGCCTTCATTCCGATCAGTTTTCCTGTATTTTCTCTGAGATTGATCGCCTTAATTCCAACGCCGCCTCTGGTCTGAATGCGGAAGTCGTCAAATAGGGTGCGCTTTCCGATTCCGTTTTCTGTGACAAAGAGCAGGTATTCCCCCTGCTGACGGATCTGCATGGCAACCACTTCATCGCCGTTTCGAAGAGCAATTCCACGCACTCCCATGGATCCTCTTCCGGTCGGACGCACGTCCTTCTCATTGAACCGGATGGACATTCCATCTCTCGTCGCCAGAATTACATCCTGTGTTCCATCTGTATATTTCACTTCGATCAGATCATCACCATTATTTAACGTAATTGCGGCGAGACCTGTCTTTCTCATGTGGCGGAATGCCGGCACCGGAGTCTTCTTGACAATACCCTTCTTTGTCGCCATGAAAATATACTGATCCTCTCGAAACTCGGAAATTGCGATTACAGCTGTTATTTTTTCATCGGGAAGCAGCTGAAGGAGATTTACGATTGCTGTACCTCTGGCGGTTCTTCCTGCCTCCGGAATTTCGTATGCCTTTAAGGTATATGCGCGTCCCATATTGGTAAAGAACATCAGATAATCATGAGACATGGTCATGAACAGATCCTCAATATAGTCGTTGTCGAGAGTCTGCATGCCCTTGATTCCTTTTCCGCCGCGATTCTGGCTGTGGAAATTATCCGGTGACATTCTCTTGATATATCCGAGTCTGGACATCGTGATCACGGTATTTTCCTGCGGGATCAGATCCTCAGTGGAGATATCGTAGACGTCATATCCGATTCTGGTACGCCGGTCATCCCCGTACTTTTCCGCAATTTCACTGATCTCATCACGAATTACGCCGAGAAGGAGCTTCCGGTCGCTCAGGATTTTCTTGTATTCGATGATTTTGGCCTGAAGCTCATCATACTCCGCCTGAAGCTTCTCTCTTTCCAGACCGGTCAGTGTCCTCAGACGCATATCTACAATCGCCTGGGCCTGCGGATCGGTAAAGCCGAACCTGGAAATCAGGTTTGCCTTTGCCTCTGCGGTATTTGCGGATGCCCGAATGGTATGGATCACTTCATCGATAATATCAAGAGCCTTCAGAAGTCCTTCCAGAATATGGGCTCTTTCCTGCGCCTTGTTCAGGTCATACTGTGTTCTTCTGGTGACGACCTCTTCCTGGTGCTGAATGTAATATTTCAGCATATCAAGAAGATTCAGAATCTTTGGCTGATTGTCCACAAGGGCAAGCATGATAACACCAAAGGTATCCTGAAGCTGCGTATGCTTGTAAAGCTGATTCAATATGACATTCGCATTTGCGTCACGACGGAGATCAATCACAATTCTCATTCCCTCACGGTTGGAATGATCATTGATACCCGTGATTCCGTCGATTTTCTTATCGCGCACAAGCTCGGCAATTTTCTCGATCAGCCGCGCCTTATTCACCATATACGGAAGTTCTGTGACGATAATCTGACTCTTGCCGTTTGGCAGAGTCTCGATATTGGTAATTGCGCGGACACGGATCTTTCCGCGTCCGGTCCGGTAGGCATCTTCAATTCCGCGCACCCCGAGAATCTCGGCGCCAGTCGGAAAATCCGGTCCCTTGATGATCTGCATGATTTCATCAAGGGTGGTCTCTCTGTCCTCTTCAATCTGATTATTGATGATTTTGACTACGGCACCAACAACCTCCCGGAGATTATGCGTCGGAATATTCGTTGCCATGCCGACAGCGATTCCCGATGCGCCATTGATCAGAAGATTCGGAATTCTTGCCGGAAGAACGGTAGGCTCTTTTTCCGTATCATCGAAGTTCGGAACAAAGTCAACCGTATCCTTGTTCATGTCACGAACCATCTCCATCGAGATTTTGCTCAGCCTTGCCTCTGTATAACGCATTGCCGCAGCTCCGTCTCCGTCGACCGAACCGAAGTTTCCATGGCCGTCAACGAGGGTATACCTCATATTCCAGTCCTGCGCCATCGTGACAAGCGCTCCGTAAATGGAAGAGTCTCCGTGCGGATGATATTTTCCCATCGTATCACCGACAATACGGGCACATTTTCTGTGAGGCTTGTCGGGTCCGTTATTCAATTCTATCATGGAATACAGAATTCTTCTCTGTACCGGTTTCAAACCGTCACGTACATCCGGAAGCGCTCGTGACGCAATTACACTCATCGCGTAATCGATGTAGGAATCTTCCATTTTCTTCTTGAGGTCTACTTCCTCAATTCGATCGAAGACTTTATCATCCATTTTCATGTGCCTTTCTTTTGGGACAGCTTTCTGCCATTATTTATGCTTCATCTATCTGCCTGTGATACGGGAAAAAACGCTTTCTGATGGTTCTGTCCCCTTATCCTGGTTCTCGCGTAAACCTGTGCTCTGAAAAATCCGGACCACAGGATCAGAATGGTTACCGGTTTATCCTGTCAGATATCCAGATTCTGAACATCCTTTGCTCTCTCCTCGATGAACTCACGCCGTGGTTCTACTTTATCTCCCATCAGAGTCGTAAAGGTAAGATCAATCTCTGAAGATTCATCCTCATCCATATTCACACGGAGCAGGATTCTGTTTTCAGGATCCATCGTAGTCTCCCACAGCTGATCCGCATCCATCTCGCCGAGTCCTTTGTAACGCTGAATCTTATTTGACGCATCTCTGCCGATTTTATTCATGATCTGATTCAGTTCATCATCGCTGTATGCATACCATACTTTTTTGTTTTTCTCGATTTTGTATAGCGGCGGTTTTGCCAGATATACGTGTCCCTGCTTGATCAGCTCCGGCATAAACCGGTACAGGAACGTCAACATCAGCGTTGCGATATGCGCGCCGTCAACATCGGCATCGGTCATGATAATGATCTTATCATATCGGAGCTTTGTGATATCAAAATCCTCATGAATTCCCGTTCCAAAGGCTGTGATCATGGAACGGATCTCGGCGTTTCCGTATATCCGGTCAAGCCTTGCCTTTTCCACATTAAGAATCTTTCCGCGGAGGGGAAGAATCGCCTGTGTCTTCCTGTTTCTCGCCGATTTTGCGGAACCTCCGGCGGAATCTCCCTCAACGATAAAAATCTCGCATTTCTTCGGATCCTTATCGGAGCAATCCGCCAGCTTTCCCGGAAGCGCCAGCCCATCAAGAGCTGTTTTCCGCCGGGTAAGCTCTCTTGCCTTTCGGGCAGCTTCCCTGGCGCGCTGGGAGATTACCGATTTTTCGATGATGATCTTGCCTACATCCGGATGCTGCTCCAGATATACGGAGAGCTGCTGGCTGACCACAGCGTCAACCGCTCCTCTTGCTTCACTGTTTCCAAGTTTCTGTTTTGTCTGCCCCTCAAACTGAGGGTCCTCAATTTTTACGCTGACAATGGCGGTAAGTCCCTCCCGGATATCCTCGCCGGTCAGATTTTCATCGCTGTCCTTCAGCAGTTTCATCTTCCGTCCATAGTCGTTGAAGGTTCTGGTTATCGCCTGCCGGAAACCGACGATATGCATACCGCCCTCCGGAGTCAGGATATTATTGACAAATCCATACACGGTTTCATTGTAAGAATCGTTATGCTGCATGGAAACTTCAACCATGACACCATTCTGAATTCCCTCAAAGTACATGACATCCGGATACAATACCTCCGCACTCCGGTTCAGGTACTGGACAAATTCCCTGATTCCGCCTTCGTAGTGGAAGACCTTCTCCTGCTCCATTCTCTCTCTCTTGTCTCTGAGAGTGATCTTCAGCCCCTTTGTCAGAAAAGCTGTCTCACGAAGCCTTGTCTTCAGCGTGTTGAAATCATACACGGTATCCTCGAAGATCGTCCCATCCGGTTTAAAATCAACACGGGTTCCTGTCTTCTTCGGATTGCACTCACCGACCACCTTGAGCTTATACATGGTTTTTCCGCGCTCATATCTTTGCTTGTAAATCTTTCCATCGTGATAGATCTGAACTTCCAGCCAGTCAGAAAGGGCGTTGACGACAGAGGCTCCCACTCCGTGGAGTCCTCCGGATACCTTGTATCCGCCGCCGCCGAACTTTCCTCCCGCGTGAAGAACCGTAAACACCACCTCTACTGCCGGAATCCCGGCCTTATGATTGATTCCGACAGGAATTCCACGTCCGTCATCAATAACCGTAATGGAGTTGTCCGGATTGATCGTCACTTCAATATGCGTACAGTATCCGGCGAGTGCTTCATCCACAGAATTGTCTACAATCTCATAAACCAGATGATGAAGCCCCCTGGAGGATGTGGTTCCAATATACATACCGGGACGTTTTCTTACTGCTTCCAGTCCTTCCAGAATCTGAATCTGATCAGCTCCATATTCATTTGTCACAACGGTTGATTCTGTTTCCATACGTCCTCCTGATTTTCAACTGTTCCGTTCACGATATGAAAAGCCCTGTTAACAGGAAAATGATTCTCAATGAGCTCATCCATCCCTGTACATGTGATGAACGTCTGCGCTTCATCCATTCGCTTCAAAAGCATCGCCTGTCTTCCTCTGTCAAGCTCGGACAGGACATCATCCAGCAGCAGTACCGGTGTATCCCCGACCGATTCCCTCACAAGATAAATCTCGGACAGCTTAAGCGAAAGAGCCGCACTCCTCTGCTGTCCCTGAGAACCATAATGCCTGATATCAATTCCATTCACATTAACTCTGAAATCATCCCTGTGCGGTCCCACCGTAGAGGTCTTCATTTTGAGATCCCTTACCCTGCTGCCGGAAAGAATCTCCCTGAAATTCTCCTCCTCCACATTCGGCTCGTAGACAATCTCAATGTTTTCCCTGCCATTTGTGAGATTTTCATGTATTTTTCCGATGATTTCATTCAGATGTCCGATAAAAGATCTTCTCGACCGGATAATGTGAATGCCATGACTGACCATCTGCTCATCCCAGACATCAAGTGTCTGCTCCAGTGACGGATGAAAAGGAATATCCTTCAGAAGTGCGTTCCTCTGGGTAATGATCCGGTTCATCTCTGTCAGATCGGTATAATAAACCTTATCCAGCTGGCACAATTCACTGTCCATGAATCTTCTTCGCTCACCCGGACCATTCTTGATAATATTCAGATCCTCCGGAGAAAAAAAGACAACACTGATCATCCCGAACAGCTCTGAGGCTCTGCGAATCGGAATTCCATCGATTGCCACGCCCTTCTTACCATTTTTCTTCAGGTGCATATCAATTCTGTGAGACACCTCATTCCGACGGAAGACGAGGCGCAGATGCGCCTCTTCCTCTCCGAACCGGATGATCTCCCGGTCACGGCTTCCTCTGTGAGACTTTGTCGTCGCCGCGAGCTGGATGGCCTCCAGTATATTTGTCTTTCCCTGGGCATTGTCGCCGTACAGAACGTTCGTCTCCCGGTCAAAATGGAGAGAAATTCTGTCATAATTCCTGTAATTTTTTAGCTCCAGTGATTCTACGTACATATTTCCGGATTAAGCTTCTGCTCTGGTCACCATGACTTCTCTGCCGTTAAAGGAAAAAACATCACCGTCCGTGAGCTTCCGCCCCCGCCTGGTATCCGTTTCTCCATTTACCGAAACCTCGCCATTCTGAATCGCAATCTTCGCTTCCACACCTTCATCTACCAGACCGGCAAGCTTCATTGCCTGACCGAGCTTGATATAATCATCTTTGATCGTGATTTTCTCCATTTACTTTTTCTGCCCTCTTCAGCGATTGTTCACATTGATATTTACGGGAAGAATCAGATAGATGTAAGACGACTTCTCATCCCTGATAAAGCAGGGAGCCTTCGCATTCACGAAGTAAATGGAAATACTCTCGTCATCAATGACCCGAAGCGCATCCAGAAGGAACTTCGGATTAAATCCGATAATAATATCCTTCCCTGTCTTCTCAATATCAATTTCCTCGTCCATCGAACCGATCGAAGAATCGATTCGAAGCTCCATCTGCCCGTCTGTCACATCAATGATGACCGGCATCTTATCACTCTCCCTTACCAGAAGAGTCGCCCGGTCGATACAGTCCATGAATTCCTGCCGATTGATTGTGATCTTTGTCTCATAATCGCTGGACAGCATCTGATCAATACGGAAATATTCACCGTCAATCAGACGTGACAGAACAATGGTATTGCTGAATTCAAACAGCAGATAATTCTCTGCAAAATAGATATTTACCATATCATCCATTTCGCCGGACAGAATCTTGCTGATCTCATTCAATGTCTTGCCCGGCACAACCACCTTCTGATCCGGACAATCTCCGGAAAGAGGCAGATTCCGGATGGCAATTCTGTGACCGTCAAGAGATACGACCTTCAGCACATTATTCCGGATTTCAAATAATTCTCCGGTCATCAGCTTATTGTTCTCATTCACGGCAATAGAGAAAATCGTCTGACGGATAATCTCCCGCAGTGAAAACTGTGAAATGGAAATAAAGTCATTTCTCTCAATTACCGGAAGATATGCGAAATCATCACCGGATTTTCCTGGAATACTGAATTTAGCCTTTTCGCAGGTAATCGTCGCCACATCATTTTCATTCGTTTCGATGAAGACCTTGCTATTCGGAAGTTTACGGATGATGTCCGAGAAAATTTTGGCATCGAGAGCAATTTTTCCCTTTTCCTCAATTTCTCCCTTTACGATGGTTTCAATGCCGAGTTCCATATCATTTGCCGTAAACTTAATCTGGTTGAAGGAAGCTTCAATCATGATACACTGTAAAATCGGCATTGTGGTCTTGGAAGGTACGGCCTTCATTACGATACTTACACTGTCTGCAAGATCTGCCTGATTAAAAACGAGCTTCATTGCCTGTGCGACTCCTTTCGGTTTGTCTGTGCGATACTGACAATCCCGTGGGTTGAAAAACGGGAAAGATAGAAAAGAATAATAAAAAAATTCTTCGACTTCGTCTTAGGGGAGGTTGAAATGTGGAAAACTCCATTTTTCCGTGAAAAAAAGCGGAAAAAAGAGGATCATAAGTCTGTCAGTATCGATGAAATCGGCTGTCAGAAAAATGTAAATGGAAAATAATCCACATTTATCCACTCTGTTTTTATCCACATGGTCTATAAATTGTGGATAGATGGATCTGGAACACTATATATATAGAAGAAACTCCTTCAGGAGAACGGGTATGATCAGCCCTCCGGAGAAATCTTTTTCTTGAGGAGATCAATGACCTCCTTTGTCTCAGGTTTGGTCTTGTAATCCTTGTCGATCTTGTTGATGCCGTAGATAATGGTTGTATGGTTCTGTACACCGATGCTTTCCGCGATGGCCTGCAAATTATTTGATGTCATCGTCCGGCAGAGATACATGACGATCTGTCTCGGGTAAGAAATTCTGCGAGACTTTACGGAACTTTTGATCTCTTCCGGAGTGATATTGAACTGTTCCGCCACAATGTCAATGATGTACTCCGGCGTGACTACCCGCTTTTCATTAGGAGAAATTATATCCTTGAGAACATTTTGAGCCAGATCAAGGTTGATCTCCTTCTGTTCGAGGTTGGCCATGGCGATGACCTTGTTCAGAGAGCCCTCAAGTTCTCGAATATTTGCCTTCACATTGCTGGCAATATATTCCAAAACTTCATTGCTCACGTTGGACCCGTCAAGTTCCTGCTTTTTCCGAAGAATAGCCATTCGTGTCTCGTAGTCGGGACTCTGGATATCCGCCATCAGACCCCACTCAAACCGGGACCGGATTCTCTCCTCCAGGACATCCATATCCTTCGGAGGGCGATCGGATGAAATGATGATTTGTTTTCCGGCTGAATGCAGGGCGTTAAAGGTGTGGAAGAATTCTTCCTGCGTGGATTCCTTTCCGATGATGAACTGAATATCATCGATGAGGAGAACATCCACGTTTCGGTATTTTTCACGGAACTTTGTGAGCGCCGTGCTGCTTCCTGCACGGATTGCTTCGATTACTTCATTTGTGAACTCTTCACTGGTGACGTACACAATCTTCATCGAGGGATTATTCTCGAGTATGAAGTGTGCAATGGAATTCATCAGATGGGTCTTCCCCAGTCCCACGCCTCCATATAAAAACAGAGGATTGTATACCGTACCCGGTGATTCTGCAACAGCAAGAGAAGCTGCGTGAGCAAACTGATTGTTTTTGCCTACGACAAAGGTATCAAAGGTATATTTCGGGTTCAGTCCGGTAAGAATGGATTCATTTTTGACCTGCTTTTCCCGTCCGGCTTTCTCCGCGTCCTGGGGAAGAATAAAATAAATCTCGCAGTCCATTCCGGTAAGTTCGCCGATGGCAGCCTTGATCGGAAGCTTGTACTTCTTGGATACATAGTCAAGACCGACCTGTTCCGATGGAACGAGAATGGTGACATCATGACCGTCTACCTTGTATACCTTCAGGGGTTTGATCCATGTCTTAAAGGAAACCTCTCCAAGCTCATGCTCTTCCTTTACACGTTCCAGAATCTGATCCCACTTTTCTTCGATAATGCTCATCATAACCTCTGCTGTTGATAAAATTTCTTCCTGTAACCGGCACAATCCATTTCAGTATGTTACATAAATATGCTGCGCCGAAAAAAGAAGACAAAACACCTCTTTTATATTAAACTAAAATACGAAATTTATCAACACGAGAACAGTTGTTTGAAGGGCGATGTGGATAATGCAGTGCAGATGTCAGTTTGTGCACAGAATGATATCCACTTATACACGTAAGAAAAACCGCGTAAATTAAACTGTTTACAAAAAAATTACAAAAATATGAACCATATTTTTGTGAGTTATCCACAAGTTATCAACAATTTTGTTGATAACTTACGTAAACCAATGCGAGAATGTTTATACCTGTTAGCAGCATGGAAGATGCGGGGCAGCGAAGTGATGCGGTGACTTATACATATTGTGGCGTTCCGCTTGCGGGCTATGGGTGTTTACTGTATAATTGCGGAAGCACGGAACAATCCGCAGCTTATAAAGCTAGTAGCACAATATACAGTATGGTGGTTACGAAGGGAAAGGATGGATAATGAGTATCTTTTATTCTGTCGATCTGCAGTCTGAAGGAGGAAAACATGCAGGAGTAAAAGCTCCTTCAGATATCTCTTCGATTGCACATGAAATGGGAATGACCGGATTTTCATTTCCTGCTCAGAAATATATGTTTCCTAAGGGAATCGATGTAATAAGGGGAAAAATCTGGCTGTTTAGGACCTGTTCGGAAAAATGGGAAGAACTGCGCCGCACGGTTAAGGAGGGTGATCTCGTTTTATATCAGCATCCCATGTATGGTGCCAGAGCAGCTTTAAAATATATCCCTGCTATTAAAAGAGAAAAGGGTTGTCGCTTTATAGCATTGATTCATGATCTGGAGTCCCTGAGAATGGGAGTTCATGGACTGTACACAAAAAACAGGAAAACTGCGGAGATCTCAGATCATAATCTTCTGAAACAATTTGACGCAGTGATCTGTCATAATGAACATATGAGACAGTATCTGATCGAGAAGGGATTTGAACCCGAAAAGCTGGTCAATCTGGAAATCTTCGATTATCTGACAAATGAAAAGATGTGTCACAGAGTCAGGGGAAAGGAACCTTCCCTTGCTGTGGCAGGTAATCTGCATCCCGGGAAGTCCGGATATCTCTACGAGATGTTCCGGAACAGCGGATCAGCGAAAAACAAAGAGCTTACGGTCAATGCCTATGGCATTAATTTTGAGAGCGACGGGGTATTTGGAGGCATCCGATATCAGGGTGCTTTTCCGGCCGATAAACTTCCGGGAGTACTGAAGGGCGATTTCGGGCTTGTGTGGGACGGACCTTCTGCTGAGAGCTGCGTGGGAAACACAGGAGAATATCTTCGATATAATAATCCTCACAAGGCATCTCTATATTTGACATCCGGCATGCCGGTCATGGTGTGGGAAGAGGCAGCAATTGCTGATTTTGTGAAGAAATATCATGTGGGAATTACAATCCGGAATTTATATGAAGCAGCAGAGACCATAAGACGGGTATCTGACGAAGAATACAGTGAAATGTGTGCAAATGCCGCTGAAGTGGGACAAAAGCTCAGGGAAGGATATTTTTTCCGGAGGGCATTCCAGGAATGCGTGAAAAAACTGGAGAAACAGAATGAGTAGTTCGCAGGTTTCAGAAGAGGTGATTCCTCAAACTGCAATGATCAGAGAAAAATGAAACTGTAATCTGCTGATTAATGTTGATAAAACTCAGTAAATGTGGATAAATGCGAATAAAGGATGAAGGAATGACATTCAGTCAGGGGAAGGGACAATGAGAGATAAAACAATTAGTATGAGACTTCTGATTCAGACAGCTTTTCAGAAATGGAGAAGAATGCTTGTCTGCGGTGTAATTTTTATGATATTGATCTCCGGGTGGAAGGCATACCGTTTATTGCCGCAGATAAAAGGAGCAGGAAAGGAAGAGAGCGCAGCACCTTCTGAGAACACAGGCAGCGCGGATACAGGAGTTTCTTCAGCAGCAGATTATAAAAAAAATAGTGATTATTTTAAACAGCAGATTGAACATGCTTCCGAGTATGCAAATAAATCTTTTTATACACAAATGGATCCGAACGCCGTCGGAATGGCTTCTGTAGATATCTCAGTTTCTACACCGGAACTTAAGGAAGAAGGAGAAAATGATCCGGATTCTCTGGCTACGGTGGAACTGGGAAGTATAGATGAGACGGAGATAAAAAGTTCAAATACATCCTCCGATGACAGTTCAGTTGTTGTCACCACTTCCGCGGAGCAGGATGCAAATAATATCCTGAACGCATATAAAGAGTTTATCCTTTACGAAACAGACTGGACAGCGATGGCTGAAAAGTACAATACAGAACCTCAGTATCTTCAGGAACTGGTGGACCTGAGCGGAAATCATATCAATAATATAATTTCCACAGAGATCGTCATTCGTTTTCCAAATGAGCAGGGCGCCGGTGAACTGATGGATGAGCTGACTGCACAGATACAGAATTATACTTCTTCCGTGACAAAAACATATGGAGAACATACGCTTGTAATCAATAACCGGGTTACCACGACGGTGACAGATACGACTGTCACGGATAGGGCAAACAGCCAGCTGACCATGCTCAATAATCTGATCAATGGAAATAATTCCTTCGGGACTGCGACAGCTACATTGGGGATGAATTCCGAAAATACAGACAATTCTCAGGTAAGCGTCAGCAGAAGTGACCTGCTGAAACCGATTGTAAAATATGCCGGTGCGGGATTTGTCGGAGGAGTTGTATTGTATTTTCTCCTTGTGATTCTGTCTCTGCTTGCATCCGGCAAGGTATATAGTGCTTCAGAGATGAACCGTCAGTACGGATTTTCCAAAATTGCTGTAGTACCTTCTTCCAACGCAAAAAAGAGAAAAGGACTGGATCGTCTCACGCATCGGGATGCATCGGATTATTACAGCAGCAGAGACAGAAAGATCTGCTGGCAGATTGCAAATGAAAATCTTTCGGAACTGATGAATGGAAAAGGTACGGTTGCGCTGATCGGGGATGTTGATCCCGGACAGCTTGAAAAAATTGCCGCGGAAATGAACAAGGAGACATCTGAGCTGCAGATTAAGACGCCCGGGGATATTCTCAGTTCACCGGCTGCTCTGCACAGTCTGAAGGAAACAGACGCAGCAGTAATCATTGCCAGTATCGGAAGCTCTGATTACCGGAAGACAGACCGCATTCTTGAAACGCTTCATACATACGAGAAGAGAATTCTCGGAAGCATAATCTTAGATCAATAATGGATGGGCAAAGAATTTTGTGTAAAGTAAGTCAGATTTCCTGATTCGTTTTAAGATAAATAAATCTGAGAAGTCTGGAATTGTGATTTACAGGTAAACAAGAGAAGAAAAGAAACGATAACCTGAAAGATAAGTGGAACAGGGTAAAATGAAAAAAATTCTCGAAGTAAATGTAGATGATCAGGGCCTGGGAGGCGTATATTCTCTGGTGCGCTCCGTGATTCTGGGAAAACCGGAAGGGTATCAGATGGATATTGCCTGCATCATGCATTTCGCGGACAACGCGCATATTAAGGAACTGAATGACAGAGGAACACAGGTATATTTTATCGGGAGAGAGGGACACAATCATGTGAGTATGAGGGATCTTGAGCAAAACCTCTATCAGCTCCTCATGAAAAATAAATATGATTGTGTACATATTCACGCGGATACGGCCTACAGAATGTATGCGTTTGGACATGCCGCAAAACGCGCCGGTGTGCGAAAGATTATTTTTCATTCTCACGCTGCTGGGGTTGATGGAAATTACCTGATCGTGAAGAAATTTCTTCATCGTGTATATAGGGGACGGCTGAAAAAGATCGGTTCAAGTTTTGCGGCTTGTTCCGACCTGGCAGCTGCGTGGATGTACCCCGGAATTCCAAAAGAAAAGGTTATTCAGATCAACAATGGAATTGATCTGAATCGTTTTCGCTTTGACGCGGATACACGCAGGGAGATGAGAGAAGAGCTTGGCCTGTCGGATTATTTTGTTGTCGGTCATGTAGGACGGTTTTCTTACCAGAAGAATCATGAATATCTGATTCGTGTATTCGAGGCGTTTAAAAAAGAAGTTCCAAAGGCAAAACTCCTTCTGATCGGATCCCATGACGGTACAAAGGAAATATGGGACCGGATCCGTGAGATGACAGCACAGGCAGGACTTTCTGACGATGTTATTTTCTATGGAACGACAGACCATGTAGAACGGATGATGCAGGCGATGGACCTGTTTGTCCTTCCGTCCCGGTTTGAAGGACTTCCTGTGGTAGGAGTGGAAGCACAGGCTTGTGGCCTTCCGGTTGTCTATTCAGACCGGATTACTCGCGAGGCCGCTTTGACAGAACGCGTCTCATTTGCAGGAATTGAGGAAAAGGATATAGACGCGTGGGTGCGTGCCATGAAAGATCAGATGAATTTAGAAAGAACAGACATGGTTCCGTTTCTGAGAAAAGAGGGGTTTGATATCAACGATACCATTCAGTCTTTTCTGAATCTGTATAAAGATGTATGATGTTCTTTCACTTCACCAGAATTTCTGTTCGCTGACGGATTATATTTGAGCAGAAGGGGCGGAAGAAATCCGGTTAGAAAGGAAAATAATGGTATACACAGGGAAGGTGACGGAAAAGGCCGGGATTTTTTCAGATAGACCTGCGGCGAGAGAAGTGGAAGCAGCAAGATGGGAAGGCTTCTATCTCGTCATACTGGTTATCTATACTGCAGCTGTATTTTTGCAGGTTGGTGTTTTTTCCAACACAGCCGGCTTCAAGTCATTTTTACAAAATATTCGATATTTGTGTTACTTAGGTGTTCTGATCAAACTGATTCATGACTATCATACCAGAAAAAGTATGCTGGCAATGGCCATCCTTCTTGTGATTGGACTTCTGGTTTCTGTGCGTTCAGATAACCGGTCCGGATTATTTCTTTTCTGGATGATCTTTGGAGCTTCTTCTGTAGATCCGGAAAAAATCTTAAAGGTTTCACTGATCGTACGGTCGGCAATGCTCGCCGGAATAGTCATTCTCAGTCAGGCAGGTGTCCTGAAGGATACCATACGGGATATCTCGGATCGTTCCAGACATTACCTGGGTTTTTCCTGGACGACGTATGCTCCGACAGCTCTTCTGTTTATCAGTTTATGTTATTTCTGTATCCGCAGAGAGAAAATGACAGTCGCTGAATATGCGATCCTCATGATGCTCGCATACTGGCTGTTTTATATGACAAACAGCCGATTTATCTTTTTACTGAATGCGGGTGCGATTTTACTGGCTTTTCTGATCGGACTCCGGATTCGTGTGCAGAGGAAAAGAAAAACCAGACAGAAGAATTCATGGAAAAAAATATTTATGGCAATCCCTGCCGTCTCAGCTGCGCTGGCCATTTATCTTCAGGCAGCATACAGCAAATACAATCCGTTTCTGTCAAAACTGAATACGCTTCTGACACAGCGGCTCCGGCTCGGACACAACGCCCTGTTAAAATATCCAATCACCTTATTCGGACAGCCGATTTCCTGGATCGGATGGGAAAATCCTTCAGCATATAACTATGTCGACAGTGCCTATCTTCAGGTTTTGCTGGAACAGGGAGCAATCCTTCTGGGGGCTGTGATTATCCTGTACAGCTACATGATATATCGGGCGGTAAAGGTCTCGGATTCTTTTCTGACCATGAGTCTGGTAATAATCTGCTTATTATGTGTGACGGAACCGAGATTAACCGAAACCGTATTCAATCCATTCATCCTTCTGCCATTTTCTATGTGTCAGGACTGGAAACCCGGTTTGCGTGAGAATGGCTGTGAATGTTCTGTTTTAACAGGTTTGCGTGAGAAAAGCTGTGAATGTTCTGTTTTAACAAATAGGAGTAATAAATAGCCATGAATGATTTACATGAGGGAAGAATCACTGCTGTTATTGTAACCTATAACCGGAAAGAACTGCTTAAGGAATGTGTGCAGGCACTCCTGAAGCAGTCTGTCAAAGAATGCGATGTGTTGATTATTGATAATGCATCGACGGACGGGACTCCGGAATACATTGCGGATGAATTGAAAAATTCCAGGGTGCATTATGATAACACAGGTTCTAATCTTGGAGGCGCCGGAGGCTTTTGCTACGGGATAAGGAAAGCCTGTGAGATGGGCTATGATTATTTATGGCTTATGGATGATGACTGTATCGTAAAAGAAAATTCACTGAAGGAATTACTGAAGCTTGGAAATTCCCTGCAGGGCAATTACGGGTTTCTGTCCAGCCGGGTTCTCTGGAAGGATGGAACACCATGTCGGATGAACCAGCAGAAAATTTCGCTGGTTAAGAAACTGAATGAACCAGAGAAGGATTGTCAGAAGATTGTCCTGGCTACCTTTGTCTCTCTTTTCGTTCCTGCATCTGTAGTGAAGAATGTAGGTCTGCCGTATAAAGAATTCGTGATCTGGACGGATGACTGGGAATATACACGACGAATCTCATTGAAATATCCTTGCTATTATTCCGCAAAGAGCGTTGTGGTGCACAAATCAAAAAATAATGACGGACCTGCGATTGAAACCGCGGATGAGGGACTGCTGGAACGCTTTGGCTATATGTATCGAAATGAAACCGTTCTGTACCGCCGGGAGGGAATAAAGGGAAGAATACTTTTCTGGATTCGAAGAGAGATGCATAAGAAACGGATTCGAAAATCTTCTCTTCCGGACGATGAAAAAAAGAGAAGAATACATTTGATGGATGAAGCGGTGGAGAAAGGGAAAAAGTTCTATCCGCAGGTTGAATATCCCGCTAAGTAAGCGGATATTCAATATATGACCATGTAATATATGAGCATGCAACGAGATAAAACACGCTGCGTGAGTTTTATCTCGCTTATCGCGACGCTCGCCGCACACGAATACTTCGCATTCGGCTGCGGCTCACTGTTCGCGTAAAATAAACGGCGTTCGCCCCACCGGTTCACACTTTGTGTGAGCGGTGGGGCGAGCTATTCAGTCACGCATGAACAGATCACGTGTATAAACCTTATCCCTGACATCGTCAAGATCGCGGTTATAGCGGTTTGCCAGAATACAGTCGCTTTTTGACTTGAAAGAGGCCAGATCATTGACAACCTCTGATCCAAAGAAGGTACTGCCGTTTTCCAGCGAGGGTTCGTAGATGATCACGGTGGCGCCTTTTGCCTTGATTCTCTTCATTACGCCCTGAATAGAGGAGTGTCTGAAATTATCGGAGTTTGATTTCATGGTCAGGCGATATACGCCGATGGTGCATTTTTTCTCTTCAGCGGCATTGTAGTCTCCGTTGTGATAATAGTCGTAGTATCCGGCCTTACTTAGTACACGGTCAGCGATGAAATCCTTCCGTGTCCGGTTGCTTTCTACGATCGCATGAATCAGGTTCTCCGGGACATCAGCATAGTTTGCCAGCAGCTGTTTTGTATCCTTAGGCAGGCAATATCCGCCGTAACCAAAGCTTGGGTTGTTGTAGTGCGTGCCGATTCTGGGATCGAGACACACGCCGTCAATAATTTCCTTTGTATTCAGACCCTTCATTTCCGCGTAGGTGTCCAGCTCATTGAAGAAGGAAACGCGCAGCGCAAGATAAGTATTGGAGAAGAGCTTAACGGCTTCCGCTTCCGTGAATCCCATAAACAAAGTATCAATGTTTTCCTTCAGAGCGCCTTCCTGCAGGAGAGCGGCAAAGGTGTGAGATGCCTTTACCGTTTCCGGATTTGCCGGGTCTGTAGATACAATGATTCTGCTGGGATAGAGATTGTCATAGAGAGCCTTCGACTCACGAAGGAACTCCGGACTGAAGATAATATTCTGCGTATGATATTTCTCGCGAACATGTCTGGTATATCCGACCGGAATGGTGGATTTAATAACCATGATTGCCTGCGGATTTAATTTTAATACGAGCTCGATCACCGATTCTACAGCAGAGGTATCAAAATAATTTTTCACACTGTCATAGTTCGTCGGGGTGGCGATCACAATAAAATCCGCATCGGAATATGCTTTTTCCGCGTCGGTGGTTGCGGTTAAATCGAGATCTTTTTCGGCCAGATATTTCTCGATATATTCATCCTGTATGGGAGACTTGTGCGCATTGATGAGGTCTACTTTGTTCTGAAGAATATCTGTGGCAACGACATGATGATGCTGTGCAAGCAGGGTGGCAATGGAGAGGCCGACATAGCCTGTTCCGGCAACTGCGATTTTTATGGAAGAAAGATCATAATTTGAATTCATAAATACTCCTTTTTAATGTTCCGGGCTGATCCTGCAGGTTATATGGATGCGGGGCGAGACAAGGTGTCTGAATTTACAGGAGATCCTGGTAAAAATAATCCTCGCAAATTTTAAGGAAAAAAGAGGCTGCTGTCCTGCGGAGCGAAGAGCTGCCCATTCCACAGAAAGTTCCAGATCCCTTAACTGCCCGGACGTTAAAGCGCCGGTTGACTGGAGGACATCGACTACTTCCATAGACGATGTCTTTATCTGAGCAGACGAATCCGACAGGTTAGAACCGGTATATTTATGTGTATATAGGCAGTCGGGCGTAACTGCAAATCCTGCTTTTCTGCACAGCATCAGAATCCAGAGAAGAAGATCATCGGAGCCGTTTTTTTTCATTGGATGAAGGAACCATTCCTCCGGGATGGAAGAACGCCGGATCAGGCATTGTCCGGGAGAACGAATGGGGTTTCTGACTCTGATATATATAGCAAGATTACGTACATCATCCAGATCAGCTTTTTTGAGAAAAGCGGGAAACATGGAGCCATCCTCCTGTTCCAGCCAGGCGTTGCAGACCGCTATGTCAACATCCTCTGTCATCAGACGGCTCATGATTCTTAAAAAATCCGGCGATATCTGGTCATCCTGATCAATAAAGAGAACAAAATCACCGGATGCTCTTTTGAGCCCCTCGATCCTTGCGTGATGAATTCCGCCATTTTCCGGAAGCCGGATCACCTCTGTTTCGAGGAGAGGATAGGCATTACGGGTTATGTTCGTCATATCCACAGGACAGTCCGGGCTGTCGTTGATGATGAGCCATTGGATCGTGGCAGATATTCTTTCCGCGTTGGATTCCAGAATGTCTGCAAGTGAGTGTATGTATTTGTTTCCTCTGTAAAAAGGTGTGATTACACTGATTGTCTGCTGCTTCACTTTACACTTCATCCTCATACCTGCTGCCCTTGAAATCGCATCCGGTCGGCTGCACACGATTCGCGTGAGACAATTCTGTACGCGTTTTCGAAGAGCTTATTTTGAAATATTTTCTGAGTAATTTATCAGATACCTTCAAGTCAAATCGATGCTGTTCAGAAAACAAATAGTTTTCCATTTTGCCTTGTCTTTTTGCGCATCTTTTCAATAGTCTCAGCAGCATCTGTTCCATTCTCCTGAATTTTTTCGCCAAAATATAATAATGGAGCAGAGGAATTCTCTTTTATCACATACCATAACCTTGATAGCGAATCAATTAAAAAATGTCCTCAGTGTCTGCGTACAAACCTTAAATAAATTGCATTGTCCAGGGATGTATCTCTGGCGGCATTCTGGCAATCTGAATCAACCGGGGGATTATATCTGTCAACATCTGAAAGAGTATCGAATCCGGAAAAACCGATATAATTTCCCTGCTCATCGACTACTCCTCCACGCGCAGCCGGTCCTGTTGTTGTGCATGGAATGATCGTGGCTGTTTTGGTGATATGTACCTTTAGTGTCCGATTATCGAAAAAATTCGAATTTATCAGTTCTTGAAAGCTCGAATCATAAAGATCATGCAAATATAAGTGGGTGATCATTCGGAATCTTCTAAGCAGCGAAGTGATGCGGACAAGACTGTCTATGGCCCTTTACATGTTCATTTATGATACCACAAACAAGGAAAGCTTACAATTTGATATTACTGTATAAAGCCGTCGTCAAGCGGGCAGTTTTTGGGCATGCGAAGCATGCATAGAAAACTGCATGCTTGAACGACGCTAACATGTATGAGCATGGAGCGGTGTGAAACACCGCGAGAATGCGAATATGCGCGGGCAGTGAGCCACATCCGCTCACACAAAGTGTGAAGCGGTGGGGCGAACGCCGCGGCAGACCGACGAAGTCGGTCACATGTGGCAGCTGCGAGAGTTGCGAAGCAACGGAGCAGCTGGCTTTATACAGTATGTGTCACGACTTATCGTATGAGGATGAAGCGCGAACGCGCGAAATCCGAATACCTGCAGGATTGCGGGAGTGCGAAGCACGGAGCAATCCGTAGCTTACACAGTATGTGGCACGACTTATCGTATGCGATTTCGAAGGCAACAGGTATGAGCGTGAAGCCGTGTGAAATCGCCATACCGCGTTAGTTGAAATAGTTGGGGGTCGATGATATATTTAGATGTAAATCAACCTTTTATCGCCAGAAGATTTCAGGGAGAATCATCAGATCAGGCACGATTCATATGAAAATTTTTGATTGATCTGGCAGAAGCTGCAACAGATCTGTAAGATGATGATACAGATCCGGCAGAAGAGGTAGATTTTTATTCAGAATCAGATTAAAGCAGGTATAGTATTATGAATGAAAAACAAGAGAAAATATCAGTTGTTATACCGACATATAACCGCAGAGATTCTATTACAAATTGTCTGAGAAGTGTGTTGAATCAGTCTTATCAGAACCTCGAGGTAATCGTGGTTGACGATGGTTCTACCGACGGAACGGAAGAGATCTTCCGTGATTTTCCGGACAGACGTGTCATTTATCATCGATACGAATCAAATCAGGGAGCAAATCATGCAAGAAACGTAGGAATCCGCATGGTGTCAGGAAAGATTATTGCCTTTCAGGACAGTGACGATGAATGGATGCCGGAAAAGCTGGAAGAGGAATCTAAATATCTGATTCAGAACCAAAAGGATCTGGTTTTCTGCGGAATGAATCGTATTGAAAACGGAACGACGACTTACCATCCGCTCCGTGATTTTGATGAGACCGGGGATGCTGTGGATCAGCTGCTATATGGCAATCTGATCAGTACGCAGACGATCGTTGTACGGCGTGAGGTGGCATTGGATATCATGTTTGATGAAAAGCTCAGGCGTTTCCAGGATTGGGATTTTGTAATTCATACGGCTGTTAAAGGGTACAAAATCGGTTATATCAAAAAACCGTTGGTAAACAGTGTAGTCATGGACGACAGCATTTCATCGAGGGTAACCAATACCGCCGGAGAGAAAATCTACGAGAAATATAAATCATGGTATGACAAATACCCGTTATCCAAAGCTCATCAGCTGCGCATGATGGCACATGCGTGCGCAGTTGATGGGGATTCTGAAAAGGCAGGGATTTTTCTCAGAGAAAGTCTGCATACAAAATTCAGTTTTTCCATTCTGGTCCGTATGATTGCAAATCACATGGGACTCTGGGGAAGATCGGACAAAAAGTAGAACAGGGACTTAGGTCCCTGTAGAATGCGGTCCTTCTGGAATACATTTTACCGGTTCACTTCCGAAAATGAATCAGCTTTTTAACATCATCTTTATCGAGGCAGAATAGAATTCCAAGGCATGCCGCCGCGCAGAGAATGACACAGAGAAAGATCGTGATTAAATTGTTACTGCTCAGAAAGTGTTTGATTCCTGCACAGATTAACATGACAGTGACAAACTCTGTGGCGGCAATGACCATATTCCGTCTGATTGAAATCTTAACCTTCTTCCGGGTGTAGAATATACCAAGACAGAAAATAGAAATCTCCGACAATAATGTGGTGAATGCGGCAGCATTTTGTCCGAAGGCAGGAATGAGGACGAAGTTGAGAACAATATTAATGAGTGCCGAAAACATAGTGGCATAAAGTACCTGTGTCTCCATCCCGAAGGAAATCATGATTACATTAATGAAGAAGGACGCCATGGTCGCAAATATGATGGAGACACTCAGAATCTGAAGAGATGTGAAAGCCATCTCATATTCAACACCAGAAAACAGAACAATAATATTCCTGGCCAGACTGAAGAGTCCTGCGCTTATAGGGAAGGAAAAAATAATCAGACTGCCTATGATCTGGCTGAGGTGACGATTCAGCGTCTGCGGTTTTACACTGTCCCTCTCGTGAGATATTCTCGGAACAGCAACCGTAAGAGATGCATTCAGCATTTGTTTCAGAATGGTGTAAAACTTCGATGAAACGGTATAAAGACCTACCTCTGATTCATTTTTCAGAAGACCGAGAATGGTAATATCCGAGTTCACATAAATGGTCGTGGCAATCGCGGAGCCGAAGAGCATGAAAATGGGCTTCATATTACGGTGAAGATCCATATGAAGAGTCAGACGCGGATGCAGATCATAGTGCTTGCGAATGTAGGTGACATTCATAATATTTGCCAATATTGTTCCAATGGAGCAGGTAACCGCGTAAAGCAGATAATCGCTTTTGCTGTGTACAAGCAAAAGCATCAGAACTACTGCAATTCCCTGACATATAATGTATCGGATGGTAATAAATTCATAATCTTCGAATATGGAATTGATCCAGTCGGTACCAATGGTATTAAAAAGTACCGTAGAAGCCTGAATTAACAGCAGAAGAGTATACCCGTCCAGTTTTTTCCAGAAGCAGATCAGCAGAAAAAGAACAATATATGCCACAATCATAGAACAGATATTTATAGAAAAGATCTGATTGCAGAACTTCTGAAGTTCCTTCCTGTCGTCTTTAATTCTTGAACCCTCGCGAATGGAATAGTTGGTTATGCCGAGGGCAGCAATCATAAGAATGTAGCTTACGATAGAATTACTGAAATTAACTTTTCCATAATAATACTTCCCCAGTACACGTGATATATAGGGGAAAGTAATAATCGGATATATAATTGCACAGATCTGTTTGATCGTGTTGAGGACAGCGTTTTTACGAAGAGATGACTGGCTACTCATATTATCTGAGAAGTGATTCGTTCTTATGCATCATCTTTGCAGAATTTAAGAATGAGGCGGAATCGCTTCCTTGTCCTTTCTCATTAATGACAGAAGTAAATTACAGGATTTTTCCATTTCACGTGATTTAAAAAGAAATCTCTGATAACCGGTCTTCAGGGATTGTCTGGTTGATACATCCTCAAAATGGAGTACCTGGAGTGCCGGATCATAAACGACCTTTAAATGATCCCGCTGACATTCATACCCCAGGATCTGCTCTTCGAAGTACATAAAGGTTTCCGGGTAAAAACAATAGGGGCGTTTCCGGATAAAATCGCGTGAGAAAATATAGCATGCGCCAAAAAGAACTACATCCTCCTGATATTTCTGCCAGAGCGTCTTCAGCTGTTCCTGATGATCACGCTCGGCTTTCTTCTGCATTTCATCTTCTGCGGAGTATTTTCCGAGAATTCTTCTCGCGAGATTCGACAGAGCGTGAACAAATAAATATACCGGCTTAATATTGATGAAAAAATATCGCAGAGACTCCTCCAGATACATAAATCCGGGATGTTCCATAATTTCATGGTAATATTGTGCTTTCAGGGTCAATTCCTCTTCGGATATTACGGAAAGACTGAAGGGATTTTGATGAACCTTACGTGATGTCGAATAGATATCCGGTCCGAGAACGGAGAAAGGCGTTTCCTGATATTTTTCTGCGATTTTCTGAAGAAAATCTGACTGCTCAATGATGACATCATTGTTCATCACAATCACAAAATCGAGATCGTAGTGCTGAATCAGAAAATCATAGCCTGCGTTGTTTCCCCTGGCAAAGCCCAGGTTTTCATGATTCAGAATTACCTCTACCTGTGATTTGTCTGAGAAATGCTCCTGCAAACGCTTCCCGCTTCCATCGGGAGATGCATTATCTACAACAGCAATGTGAAGATTGTCTGAGGAAAACAGCTTAAGTATGGATGACACACATCTGACGGTCATCTCATAAGTCCTGTAATGCAGAATTACAAATCCAAAATTCATATGTCGATATCCCACTGTTTATCAAAATGACATTTGCAGACTCAGCCATAATGCTTTTGCATCGCGGTTCACGCCTGATGAAAAGGAGAACAATTGGCTTTGTACATGTTGTGGCGCCCCGCCTGCGGGGCATGAGGGTTTACTGTGCCTGCAGAAACAAGCTCGCAAATATGATTTTCACATTACCATAAATCCCATGATTGTCAAGTTCAGAAACTGTACTGATATTAGGACAGGAACTGTACTGATGTTAGGACGGTTCAGAATCTGTATTGATATTAGGAAGAAAAAACGCTGATGCGTGACTGTCAGAATTGAGAAATTCTTATACATAAATTGCGGAGTTCTCATACATAAAGGCCTTGACGCGCCGCCTTTGAATGCTTATAATAAAACAGATGTTCTCTGGAAAGAGGTATATGACTGCACGGATCTGACCTTTATGATTGACGGATCCGGAAGTAAAAAAGATTTGTCTCGCCGCATGATTTCAGAGCGGCATGTTGAGGAAAGCAAGGAGGAAGATAATTATGAGTAAGATGACATGGCAGCCGAAGAAGGTTGATAAAAGAGTTCACGGATTCCGCGCAAGAATGGCTACAAAGGGCGGAAGAAAAGTTTTAGCTGCAAGACGTGCAAAAGGCAGAAAAGTATTAGCATAAGCATAGATTGAAGCAGACCGGAGACCGCAGTTTATTCTGTGGTCTTTTCTTATGAAAGAATACTTTTGAAAAGGAATACACATGAAGTTTTCAGAAAGTCTGAAGAAAAACACGGATTTTCAGAAGGTTTACAGACAGGGAACATCAGCAGCAAATAAATATCTTGTCATGTACATCCTGGAAAATCAACTGAAAAAAAACAGAATCGGTATTTCTGTCAGCAAGAAGGTCGGCAACAGTGTGGTTCGTCACCATCTGTGCAGACTGGTCAGAGAGGCTTACAGATTAAAGGAGGAAAGTTTTTCCAAGGGCTTTGATGTGGTTGTCATCTGCAGAGTCGGATCAAAGACCTGCACACAGAAGGAGATCGCGGACGCGCTCTATCATCTGGGCAGAAGACATCACATACTGGAGGATAAAGAATGAATCAGAAAATGAAACCCAGGTATGTCATGATACAGGGGATTCGTCTTTATCAAAAATATCTGTCGCCATTAAAGGGAGGAATTCGCTGTCCTTACATTCCGTCCTGTTCCCAGTACGCCGTACAGGCGATTGAGAAATATGGTGCAGTCAAAGGCGGCTTGCTGGCGTCCTGGAGAATCCTGAGATGCAATCCGTTCTCACACGGCGGGATTGATCCGGTACCGTGAGCCAGAAAGAAAATTCCGGGAGGAAGATAATTTGGAACTTTTATTAAGCAAGTCCAGCATGCCCTTGATCAAATACATTGCGCAGCTGCTCGGATGGCTGATGAATGGAATTTATTTTGTACTTTACAAAATTGGTATTCCGAATATCGGTCTTTGTATCATATTCTTCACCATTATCATCTATTTATTCCTTACACCAGTACAGATCAAGCAGCAGAAGAGCTCCAAGGTCATGAACGCAATTCAGCCGGAACTTCAGAAACTGCAGAAAAAATATCAGGGAAAGAAAGATGCAGCTTCTCAGCAGAAGATGCAGGAGGAGACGATGGCACTGTACTCGAAGTACGGAGTGTCGCCTACCGGAAGCTGTCTGCCTCTGCTGATTCAGATGCCGATTCTGTTCGGCCTGTATCAGGTAATTCTGTACATTCCCGGATATGTATCCAGGGTTGCGAATATTTTCAACAGCCTTGCCGTCAAGATTTCCACGGTTGACGGATACCAGAAGATTATCACCGATTTTGTGGCAAACAACAAAATTCGTGTGAACGGAAAAGGTGATTACACCGTAAACCGGATCATCGACATGATGTATGTGATGAAGCCGTCACAGTGGGCTAAGCTTGAGGGCATCAGGCAGTTTGCATCCTTTAAGGATCAAATGGGCAGTGTTGCCGCGCAGTCCGCGAGAATCAACAACTTCCTGGGAATCAACATTTCCGAGACTCCTTGGGATGCCATCAAATCAGGTTTCAGCAACATTGCCGGAGGAACGGCGACAGCCGCAATTATCGGCGCACTGATTGCGGGTATCCTGGTTCCGGTACTTGCATGGTTTACACAGTGGCTGAACATGAAGCTGATGCCGCAGCAGAGCACAGACAGTGACAACGCTATGGCACGGCAGATGAACAGCATGAACATGATCATGCCGATTTTCTCGGCAGTTATCTGCGTTACCTTCAGCATGGGTATTGGTATCTACTGGATTGCCGGTGCAGTCATCCGTGCCATACAGCAGGTAATCATCAACCGCAGCATAGGCACAGTTGATGTCGAGGAGATGATCGAGAAACAGGCGGTCAAGGCAGAAAAGAAAAAAGAAAAGAGCAAGGATTACGTCACCAACGTAACACAGAATGCCCGTACAAATGTGAAGCATATTCAGAATTCACGATCAAACGGAAAAGATATTGATTCCTCTCAGTTTTACAAGGATACGGAGAATCTGAACCCGGACAGCATCACTGCAAAGGCAAACTGGGTAAAGAGCTTTGATGAGAAAAAAAACATCGGAAGGAATAGTGGAAGGAAATAACGGGAGGCATGAACATGAACTTTATGGAAGTATCCGCGAAAACCGTGGATGACGCCATTACAAAAGCATGTATTGAGCTTGGACTCTCCAGTGATCAGCTGGATATCCAGGTGATCAGTGAAGGCAGTTCAGGCTTCCTTGGAATCGGCAGTAAACCGGCAGTGATTCAGGTCCGCCGGAAAGAGGAAAAGGAAGCAGGAAAGAAATCCGGAAAGGTTCCGGAAAATCATGGATCAGAGATAAAAGCAGAACCTGTGAGAAGTGCGGATTCCGCGGCACAGGCAGAACCTGCGAAAAACGGGGAAAAACCGGTTCGTGCAGAAAAGACCTCCGATCAGCGGATGACGTCCGGAGAGAAATCCGGGAAAAGCGGAGAGGAGAGGAAAGTAGCGCAGCCGGCGGAGTCTTCTGACACAGAAAAAGCAGAGAAAGAGCCGGGACATGAGAAGCCGGCAGAGACAAAGACTCCGGATAAGAAGGAAGTACCGGTAGAGAGAACGGCGGAAGAAATTGTTACGATGAAAGCTTCCGCATCCAAATTCCTGGACGGTATCTTCAAGGCAATGGAACTTCCTGTCAATATCACAATTGAGTACAACCAGGAAGAGGGAAGCCTCGACATCGATTTTGAGGGCGATGACATGGGTATTCTGATCGGTAAGAGAGGACAGACTCTTGATTCTCTTCAGTATCTGGTATCTCTTGTCGTGAACAAGGACCAGAAAAACTATGTCCGCGTAAAGCTTGATACCGAGGATTATCGCAGACGCCGCAAGGAAACCCTGGAGAATCTGGCGAACAATATCGCAAATAAGGTCCGCAGAAGTCATCACGCGGTTTCTCTGGAAGCAATGAATCCTTATGAAAGAAGAATCATTCATTCCGCACTGCAGAACAACAAATATGTGGAAACGCACAGTGAGGGAAATGAACCGTACCGTCATGTCGTTGTAACTCCGAAAAAGGGCGGTTACCGGGACTGATTTTTTCCTGCTCTGAATCAGAGAGAAAACGGTCATGACCCGCAGGCGGATCACTACAGAATGTATATGTCGCCCGCATCGGAAGAACATATCGACATGCCGGACAGATCCGGAGAATGCCGCTATATGTTTTTTCGATGCGGGTTTTTTATTTACGCGAACAGTGAGCCGCAGTCGAATGCGAAGTATTCGTGTGCGGCGAGCGTCGCGATAGCGAGATAAAACTCGCGCAGCGTGTTTTATCTCGTTGGAAGAGAATGATATTCTTGTGAAACCGGATTATGTTGATAACTTACGTTCAATGTTGATAAAAAGCAATTTATCGGTATGATTGTGTGAGCGTTTACGAAAAATCTGGCGACATGAAAGAAAGGTGAAATCGGATATGGCTGAAAACTTTGAAGATACAATCGCAGCAATTTCAACTGCAATGGCGCCCTCTGGAATCGGCATTGTGAGGATCAGCGGCAAAAATGCCTTTGCGATTGCTGATCGTGTCTATTCAGGAAAAAAAGGGAAAAGGCTGTCTGATCAGAAGCAATATACGATTCATTACGGTTACATATCCGATAACGGAAAAAAAATAGACGAGGTTCTGGTACTGGTGATGCGCGAGCCGCATTCCTACACAGGTGAGAATACGGTAGAAATTGACTGTCACGGAGGAGTGCTGGCGACCCGGAGAGTTCTTGAGGCGGTAATTCATGCCGGAGCGCGGCCGGCTGATCCTGGCGAATTCACAAAGAGGGCCTTTTTGAATGGCCGTATGGATCTGTCACAGGCAGAGGCTGTTATGGACATCATCTCGGCAAAAAATGATTATGCTCTGAGAAGCGCGCAGCAGCAGCTGTCGGGATCAATTTCGGAAAAAATAGAGACGGTTCGCCAGAAGCTCTTATATGAGACCGCGCATATCGAGGCAGCACTGGATGATCCGGAGCACATCAGCCTGGAGGGGTATGGACCGGAACTTCGCAGGATTGTGGAAGAGCAGAGGACGGAAATCCGGAAGCTTTTGCTGTCCGCCGACTCAGGAAAGCTGATTCAGGAGGGAATCAAGACCGTGATCCTGGGAAAGCCGAACGCGGGAAAATCCTCTCTGCTGAATCTTCTGCTGGGGGAAGAGAGAGCAATTGTCACCGATATCGCCGGCACAACCAGAGATGTTCTGGAGGAACAGATCAATGTCCGTGGAATTACCCTGCGTATACTGGACACCGCGGGAATCCGGAACGCCTCGGATAAGATCGAGCAGATCGGTGTCAATCGCGCAATTGATCAGGCCAGGGACGCGGATCTGATCCTGTATGTCGTAGACCGGTCGGTTCCTCTGGATCAGAATGATTACGAGATCATGAAATTGATCCAAAACAAGAGGACTATCATTGTCCTGAACAAGAGTGATCTGGATTCCGAGGTCACCGAAGATATGCTGAAGGAGGAGCTCGCGAATCATTCGGAACTTACTCCAACTGCGGCTCATCCGGGACTTACTTCAGCTGTGGAACATTCCGGCGGTCAGCATGAGACGATGACTGACTCTGCCGGATTGCATGAGCATGTGAGTGACTCTGCCGGCATATCCGAAACTGTGATTCTGAATCTTTCGGCGAAGGAAAAAGAGGGGCTGGAAGGTCTGGAAAAACAGATTGAAAAAATGTTCTTCAATGGTAAGATAGAATTCAACGATCAGATCTATGTCACAAATGTCCGCCATAAAAAAGCACTCGAGGATGCGGAAAACTCCCTTGATTACGTGATCAAGAGTATTGATGATCAGATGCCGGAGGATTTCTGGTCCATCGACCTGATGGGAGCAATAGACGCACTTGGCCGGATAACCGGGGAGTCACTGGGAGAAGATCTGGTCAATGAAATCTTTGCAAAATTCTGCATGGGAAAATAGATGAAGGATCTTGTCGATGAAATCTCGGCGATATTCTAATCCTGCATGGGAAGATAGATAAAAGATCTTGTCAGTGAAATCTCTGCGAAATTTTAATCCTGCATGGGAAAATAGATGAAAGATCTTGTCGATGAAATCTCCGCGAAATATTGCTCAGAAAATAACGGAAGAGAGAAATGCGACTTTAGCGATAAAATGATAATGATATGATCAATATAATATATTATTAAAATGAAAAAATATATATAATATATATCATCATAACTCACTGTAGCCGTATCCGAATTTTCATTTTAATTTTAAATCCCATGCGATATATCGTGCCATATGCTGTACAAACTTAAAAGGTTTATGTTGATAACTGAGGAAATTTGTTGATAACTGATGAAAATCAGACGAAGGAAGACATCATGCCTGTGATTGAAAAGTATTACGATGTAGTAGTTGTAGGTGCCGGTCATGCCGGATGCGAGGCTTCCCTTGCATGTGCAAGACTTGGCCTTGAAACGATTGTTTTTACCGTCAGCGCGGATAATATTGCAATGATGCCGTGCAATCCGAATATCGGCGGAACCTCCAAGGGTCATCTTGTGAGAGAGATTGACGCCTTGGGCGGCGAAATGGGAAAAAATATTGACCGTACATTTATTCAGTCCAAAATGCTGAATAAATCAAAAGGACCTGCCGTTCATTCCCTCAGAGCACAGGCGGATAAGAGTGAGTACAGCAGAAGCATGAGACGTGTGCTGGAAAATCAGGATCATCTGACCATCAAACAGGCAGAGGTGTCTGATCTGATCGTCGAGAATGGTGTCTGTAAAGGAGTCCGAACCTTTTCCGGCGGCATTTATCACAGCAAGGCAGTGGTACTTTGTACCGGAGTGTATCTCAATGCACGGTGTCTGTACGGGGATACCGTCAATTATACAGGACCAAATGGATTGCAGTCTGCCACACATCTCACCGATTCACTGAAGGCAAATGGAATTGAGATGTTCCGTTTCAAGACTGGAACACCTGCGCGCATCGACAAACGTACCATTGATTTCACAAAGATGGAGGAACAGAAGGGCGATGATCCCGTCATTCCATTCTCATTCTCAACAGATCCTGCTTCAGTTCAGATCGAGCAGGAATCCTGCTGGCTGACGCACACAAATGAGAAGACGCATGAAATAATAAGAGCAAATCTGGACCGATCTCCACTGTATTCAGGCAAGATTCACGCGACCGGGCCAAGATACTGTCCGTCCATTGAGGATAAGGTGGTAAAATTCGCAGACAAGAACAGTCACCAGGTTTTTATCGAGCCGGAAGGAAAATATACAAACGAAATGTATGTGGACGGCATGTCAAGCTCGATGCCTGAAGATGTGCAGGATGCGATGTATCGTACAGTTCCCGGTCTGGAGCATGCGAAAATTGTCCGGAACGCTTACGCCATAGAGTATGACTGCATCAACCCGGTTCAGCTGAAGCCTACGTTTGAATTCAAGAAAATACACGGACTTTTTTCCGGCGGACAGTTTAACGGAAGCTCCGGTTATGAAGAGGCGGCGGCACAGGGACTTTATGCGGGTATCAATGCGGCCATGGAGGTAAAAGGACAGGAACCTCTGATTCTCGATCGTTCGGATGCTTATATCGGAGTTCTCGTAGACGATCTCTGTACCAAGCAGACATTTGAGCCTTATCGGATGATGACGAGTCGGGCTGAATACAGACTGCTGCTTCGCCAGGATAATGCTGACCTCCGGCTGAGAAAATACGGACATCGGGTCGGTCTGATCAGTGATGAGGAATATGAAAAGACACAGAAGAAACAGAAAGAAATTGAAGACGAGATTAAACGAGTCACAAATACTTTTGTCGGACAGACAGAAGAGGTACAGAACTTCCTGAGCAGTAATCATTCAACAGAGCTGAAAAGCGGCAGTTCCATAGCGGAGCTCATCCGGCGTCCGGAGCTGAATTACAAAATGCTTGCTGAAATTGATCATGACCGTCCGGTCTTGCCGGAGGATGTTGGTGAACAGGTTAATATCAACATCAAGTATGAAGGTTATATCAAGAGACAGATGAAGCAGGTGGAGCAGTTCAGAAAGAAAGAATCGTGGAAAATTCCGGATGATATCGATTATGAAGCCGTATCGAGTCTCAGAATAGAAGCACGTCAAAAATTGGAAAAGTACCGCCCCATCAGCATCGGGCAGGCATCGCGTATTTCCGGAGTTTCTCCTTCCGATATATCCGTACTCATGGTATATCTGGAAAGCAGGCGGCAGCAGAAAGACTGAGAAAATGCGGCAGCCGCGGAAAATCTGATAACCATAAAGCAGAAGCAAAAAAATATAGAAATAAAGAAGTAGGGAAATACAGTAGACCAACTGAGAATGAGTTTCACTTATAGGTGTAAATGAAATGAATGAAGCAAATGATTTATATGAACATAAACACTCTGCAGATCGATTCAGAGACGAATTAGCAGAGATTCATCTCTCCCTGACAGACGAACAGGTCAAAAAGTTTATGCTTACATATGAGATGCTTGTTGAAACGAACAAGGTAATGAACCTTACTGCAATCACAGATTTCGACGATGTGATTACAAAGCATTTCATCGACAGTCTCTCTCTTGTCCGGATCAAAAAGATCGGAGATGAACTAGTCAACCGTAAAGATTTAAAGGTAATCGATATGGGGACAGGTGCCGGATTTCCGGGAATACCTCTTGCAATCGCTTTTCCAAATGTGAAGTTTGTACTGGTCGATGCACTCTTGAAGAGAGTAAAATATCTGACAGCTTTGATTGAAAAAATTAATCTGACAAACGTAACCGTCCTGCAGAAAAGAGCCGAGGATATCGGACGAGACCCGATGCACAGAGAACAGTATGACATTGCAGTATCCAGAGCAGTTGCAAACCTTTCTCCTCTTTGTGAATACTGCTTGCCGCTTGTAAAGGTAAACGGCGACTTCATCGCTTACAAGTCAAATAAAGCGGAAGAAGAAATCGCAACATCCAGAAGAGCAATAGCTACACTCGGAGGTAAGATAGCCGGGACAGAAACGTTCCTTATGAATAACCCGTCAGACAACGAAAAAATAGAACGGACCCTCATTGACATAAAAAAAGTCAAAAAGATATCCGCAGCATATCCTCGAAAGGCAGGAACACCGACAAAAAAACCTTTATAGGATATCAAAGATTAAGAGTCCGATATAAACTCTTATAAACTGCAATATTAGAGATAATACAAGCTCTGATCAAACAAATGCATAGCACAATCATAAACGTATCATAATAATAAATGTTCCACGTGAAACATCATGAAGGAATTTATGTCTAAGACGTAAATCAATTGCCCTTGACATAAAAGATCAAGATGAATCACGTGGAATTTTTTACTCATAATTTATATAGCACGACAAGGATAAAATCTGAATCATTATTTCGACATTTGGATATTTGATAGAAAGCAAATGTTTCATCAGAAATATAATCATGAAATTAAGATAATGTTTCACGTGAAACATTAATGAGATATTTGTCTGTAGCCGAAATTCAGTAGACGCCAATACGATAATCGTGCCACATACTGTATAAGTTACGGATAGCTCCGTGCTTCGCACTCCGGCAATCCTACAGGTATTCGGATTTCACGCGTTCGCGCTTCATCCTCATACCTGTTGCCTTCGAAAATGCATACAGTAAAAAAGAGAACAATGCATATATCAGCGAAGTTCCATGTAAAACACGATGAGAATATACCACAGCAATCGTATTCTCGCTCTGAATCGAAATTAAGAAATACAGGGAAATGTTTCACGTGAAACATTAGAATTATTTAGAACGTGTTGAAGATAGTACAATTTGAAAATAAACAGATGTTTCACGTGAAACATCTACCGATTATTTTTGAAAAATGGTATAATCAGAATGTTGTTTCTTTGTTAAAGTGTTAAACGGACACAACAATATTTTTGATTGAAAGGAAGAATAAATCACTTGAGCAGAGTAATCGCTATTGCAAATCAGAAAGGTGGTGTCGGGAAGTCCACCACCGCTATTAATCTCTCTGCGTCTCTTGCCGAACTTGGCAGAAAAGTGCTTTTAATCGACATGGATCCGCAGGGGAATACTACCAGCGGAGTCGGAATCGACAAGCAGGAAATTGAAAATACAGTCTATGATCTCCTGCTCGGAGAATGCTCGCTCGAAGACTGTATAATTAAGCTGAAGTATAAGAAAAATGATGAAATCAAGAAATATTTTCTTCTGCCTTCGAATGTAGATCTGGCGGGCGCAGATATTGAATTGATTGAGACAGAAAATAAGGAGTATCTTCTCAGAGATAAAATCGCACCAGAACGGGAAAATTATGATTTTATCATTATTGACTGTCCGCCTTCTCTGAATCTGCTGACGGTCAATGCGCTTACTACTGCCGACAGCGTTCTTATACCGATTCAGTGTGAGTATTATGCGCTGGAGGGACTGGCACAGCTTTTATATACGATCAATCTGGTACAGGAGAGATTAAATGATAAGTTGACGATCGAAGGCGTTGTATTTACAATGTATGACTCAAGAACAAAGCTTTCCGGTCAGGTAATTGATGATGTAAAAGAAAACCTGGATGCTCACATATTTAAGAGCATCATACCCAGGAATGTACGTCTGGCGGAGGCACCAAGTTACGGTCTTCCGATTAATATTTATGCCAGAAAATCAGAAGGAGCAAAAGCCTACCGTAAGCTTGCAAAAGAATTGGTTAAGAAGGGAAAAGTTGAGTAATGGGATCAAGAGGTTTAAATAAGAAAAGAGGATTAGAGTCTCTGATTCCTCACAAAATTGACAATGAGGAAGAACAGGAAAAAGAGGCAGGGCCGCGTAACCATAAAAGTATATCAAAATCACCATCGTCAGACAGTACTGAAAATGCTGAAAATGACATCGTTGAAAATGGCAGAAGCAATGATGACGCAGACAATATCACAAACGTTTCGACGGAGTCCATGTCTGGCAGCACATCGTTAAAGGCAGGAAATTTATCCGATAGCGTTCCGGATAATACCAGACATTCCTCAGATCTATCCGCAGCACAAAAAAATATTTCTGAAGAATCTGCAGAAAACCGTGTGATTACGGTACCGCTGACCGAGGTTGTTCCCAATCAGGATCAGCCACGTAAGGACTTCAAGGAAGAGGCAATCCACGAGCTGGCCGATTCCATACGGCAGTATGGAGTTTTGCAGCCGCTTCTTGTTCAGAAGAAGGACAAGTATTACGTCATCGTTGCGGGAGAAAGAAGATGGCGAGCGGCAAAAGAAGCAGGATTGAAGGAAGTTCCTGTAATATTGAAAAACTTTGATGATCAGGAGCAGATGGAGATCTCTCTGATTGAAAATATTCAGCGTGAAGATCTGAATGCAATCGAAGAAGCAGAAGCTTATCGAAGACTCATCGACGAATTCCATCTGACACAGGATGAGGTGGCGGTAAAAGTAGGAAAAAGCAGATCAACAGTCACAAATGCTCTGCGACTTCTGAAGCTTGCAAAACCTGTGAGATATCTTTTGCTGAATGGGGACATCACCATGGGACACGCAAGAGCACTCCTCGCAATTGAGAATGAAGAAGTGCAGATCAATGCGTCTCATCAGGTGATTCAGAAAAAATTGAGTGTGCGTGAAACGGAAAAACTTGTGAAGAATATTTTGAACCCGAGAAAACAGCGCACAAAGCCGGAGATGGATGAGCAGACAGCACTTGCATATAAATCCATCGAGGAAAATCTCCAGAAACTGGTGGGAAGTAAAGTACAGATTAAGCCACAGGGAGACAGAGGGAAAATCGAAATTGAATATTATTCGCAGGAAGAACTAGAAAGAATCATTGATATGATCGGCTGAACGAGGGCACAGGAAGGAAGTATAAATAATGAAAACTCTATTCGGGAGCACAGCAGCCGGAATCATAATTATTATCCTTGCAGTAGCCGTGGTGCTGCTCGCGGTTACACTGGCACAGACAAACAGGAGACTCAACCATCTGTCAAGAAAGTACCGGATTTTCATGAAGGGAAATGATGGAAAATCGGTAGAAAAAGCGATGGCATCAAAGATAAAGGCGCTCGACAAGCTGGACAGCAGACAGGCGGAGAATGCATCGTCGTTGAAGAACCTGCAAAAAATATACGATAAATCGCTGACAAAATACGGAATTGTGAAGTATGACGCATTCGAGGATGTAGGGGGTAAGATGAGCTTTGCGCTTGCAATGCTCGATTCGGAGAACAGCGGATTTGTACTGAACGCCATCCACAGCCGGGATAATTGCTATCTCTATATCAAGGAAATCGTAAAAGGAGAATCGTATATCATGCTGAGTGATGAGGAAGTAGAGGCACTGCGGACCGCATATCATTATGGAGAGGAAAACATTCAGTAGACGCCCATATGATAAATCGTGCCACAAACTGTATAAGCTACGGATTGCTCCGTGCTTCGCACTCTCGCAATCCTGCAGATATTCGCATATAGTCTCTTACACACGCTTCGCGTGCGACGATCCTGTCTGCGTTTTCGAAGAGCTTATACTGTAAACCTCATACGATAAGTCGTGCCACATACTGTATAAGCTACGGATTGCTCCGTGCTTCGCACTCCCGCAATCCTACAGGTATTCGCACTTCCGTGCCGCTTGTGCGTCACTTCGTGCTCATACCTGTTGCCTTCGAAATCGCATACAGTCTCTTACGCGCGCTTCGCGTGCGACGATCCTGTCTGCGTTTTCGAAGAGCTTATACAGTACCTTGCAAATTCATGAGCGATATTATATAGTATTCAAAGCAGAATCAGGAGGAAGAAATCATGATTGATATTAAGTTTCTGAGAGAAAATCCAGAAGTAGTAAAACAGAACATCCGCAACAAATTCCAGGACAGAAAACTTCCGATGGTTGATGAAGTCATCGAGTTTGATAAAGAGAGAAGAGAACTTCTTCAGGAGAAGGAAGCGCTTCAGGCTGAGCGCAATAAGATTTCCAAGGAAATCGGAAAGCTGATGGGTCAGGGGAAAAAGGATGAAGCAATGGCAATCAAGGCAAAGGTTGCTGATACGGGAAAGAGAATTGCCGAGCTTGAAGACCGTCAGAAGGTTGTGGACGAGGAAATCAGGAAGAGAATGATGGTCATTCCCAATATCATCGATCCTTCCGTCCCGATCGGAAAAGATGACAGCGAGAATGTAGAAATTGAAAGATTCGGTGAGCCGAAGGTTCCGGATTTCGAGGTTCCTTACCACACGGATATTATGGAATCCTTTGATGGTATCGATATGGACGCGGCAGGACGTGTCGCCGGAAACGGATTCTATTATCTGCTCGGAGACATTGCAAGGCTTCATTCCGCAGTTCTGTCTTACGGACGTGATTTTATGATTAATCGCGGATTTACCTATGTAATTCCGCCGTATATGATCCGCAGCGCGGTAGTAGACGGTGTTATGAGCTTCGATGAGATGGATTCGATGATGTATAAAATCGAGGGAGAGGATCTGTATCTGATTGGAACCTCAGAGCATTCCATGATCGGACGTTTCATCGATCAGATCATCCCGGAACAGAAGCTTCCGCTTACGCTTACCAGTTATTCCCCGTGTTTCCGCAAGGAGAAGGGTGCGCATGGAATCGAAGAGCGAGGCGTATACCGGATTCATCAGTTTGAAAAGCAGGAAATGATCGTTGTCTGCAAGCCGGAGGAGAGCATGGACTGGTACAACAAGCTGTGGAAGAACACGGTTGACTTCTTCCGCTCCATGGATATTCCGGTCCGCACACTGGAATGCTGTTCCGGAGATCTTGCGGATCTCAAAGTAAAGTCCTGCGATGTAGAGGCGTGGTCTCCACGTCAGAAGAAATACTTTGAAGTAGGAAGCTGTTCCAACCTCGGAGACGCTCAGGCAAGAAGACTGAGAATCCGCGTTCAGGGAGAGGACGGACAGAAATATCTCGCCAATACCCTGAACAATACCTGTGTCGCACCGCCGCGTATGCTGATCGCATTCCTTGAGAATAATCTGAATGCAGACGGTACAGTATCGATTCCGGAGCCGCTTCGTCCGTATATGGGTGGAAAGGACAAGCTTGTTCCGAGAAAATCCTGCCTGGAAAAATAATGGAACGAAACGGAAGCCATGAGGAAATCCACATGGACAGATCTGTCGTTTCAAAAAAATATTGAGAGGAGTTGCCTATGCATAAATTCCTCAGATCAATCGGTTTCAGCAGATTACATGAGCTTGACGATCTCGGCCGCCTGATTCAGGATGTCCTCGTTCACTATGATTTCAAAAAAACAGCAGTGGATGAAGAAGGTCACCTTTTTGCAGAAATATCAAAGGAATTTGCTACAGACATGGGCGTGACCGTGTGCGGCACCTACGACAATGAAAATTTATTCCATATGGAATATCTGTTCCCGTTTTTCTGGGGATCGCAGGTCACCTCGTATGAGCAGATTGCCGTTGAACGCCATCTGGCCACAGAGTCGTTTGCCGGGGCTTGTGACGATATGAGAGTCGGCACGACACTGATTTTTTATGTGTCCAATGCAGGTGAATACATCAGCATGTGTGGCGGCGGACAGTTAAATGACACGACAACCTCAGTTTCCCTTTCTGCACTTGCGGAAAGCGGCACGGTACTGTTCCCTGTAAGGAAAGAACAGAAATCGCTTCCCGTGGACCGGAAGAAACTGGAGGAGCGCAGTTCACTGTTCAACGCGGCACAGAATGGAGATGAAGATGCAATTGAGAGCCTGACGATGGAGGATTACGATACCTACACCATGCTCTCGCACCGGGTACAGAATGAGGATATCTACACCATTGTTGATTCCTATTTTATGCCTTATGGTATGGAATGTGACCTGTACAATATCATGGGTGATATCACGAGCTGTGAGGAGGTCAGAAATCACGCAACCGGAGAAAAGGTATACCAGATCGGTGTTATCTGTAATGACGTCCCTCTGGATGTCTGCATTAACGAAAAGGATCTGACGGGAGAACCGGAAGTCGGACGAAGATTGAAAGCAATAATCTGGCTTCAGGGAAGGTTGAATTTTTAATCGAAATGAGGTATAATGATATCTGTTCGTCTGAGCAGATATCATTATATATTTGTTTCTGTAGCTCAGCAGGATAGAGCGTCCGCCTCCTAAGCGGAAGGCCGGCGGTTCGAATCCGCCCAGGAACGCTAATTTGGAGGGCGGGGACCGAAAAAAATCGGTTCCCGCTTCTTTTATCTCACAAGACGATTTCCGTCTAAAACCCCTTCTACATATTAGCTGGAATCTAAAATAATGGCGATTCTTCTAACGAGCAGATTATTTACCAATTTTCGGGTCTTTGGTTCAACGACCCCAAAGCCTTGAAAACACTGGATAAATCCACATTCTTATTTTCGCTAATATGAAATTCTGGCAGGGTTAGATTGAGGGAGGATGAAACTATGCTCTCACGAGAGAACTATACAGAGGCACATATCACTGATCTTCGTGCGCAGACAGGCGCAGATGATCAGCGTAGCCGAAGCCAAGGAGGCTGGTGTCAAATCTAACGAGAAAATATGTGCCAGTTAATAATTATTCAATGTACTAGGGCTGCTTTGGAACTATAATTGTTAACAGAGGAAGGGGATTTCAATGGATCATAGGACAATGAAAACTCTCACATATTACAACGAAAAAACAGATGAGTTCGTTTTTGGAACTCAGACCGTTGATTTCCATGATACGCAGGATTTATTCCTTTCTTTCCTCCCACAGGAGTCTTCTATATTGGATTTTGGCTGCGGCTCCGGACGGGATACCAGGTATTTCCTTGAAAAAGGATATCATGTTGTGGCAACGGATGGTTCAGAAGAACTTTGCAAAGTAGCGTCAGCATATACCGGAGTTAAGGTCCGTAAGTTGCTGTTTCAGGAATTGCAGGATGAGAATTGCTATGATGGTATTTGGGCCTGCTCTTCTATCCTTCATGCAGGAAGAACGGTACAACCGGACATTTTCCGGCGGATGATATTGGCATTGAAGGAGCAGGGTTATATCTATACGTCCTTCAAGTATGGCGCATTTGAGGGCTTCCGTGGAGAACGATATTTTACAGACTTTGATGAAGCTGGTTTCAGAGACTTTATCAGAGCATTCCCTGAATTAACGATTGAAAAGATGTGGGTGTCTGCGGATGTCCGACCGGAACGGAGTAATGAGAAATGGCTGAATATTATCCTTCGCAAGTCGATTATCAGCTGACGATAAAAGGCGATTATGTTAATACACTGGATATAGAGAGCTTCTCTCTCATGATGAAGGATCCTTCATACTGCTATAAGTTTTACTGGCTAGAGGCATTGGTGATCCTGATTTCAGAAGGCCGTCTGGAAACAACCTTTGATGAGATCATTGATGAGATGATCTCAAATGCCTGGTATTCCGTCAGAGAATTCCATATTCACCTTAGTGGAATACAGGCTGGCGCTGTCAGAGATGGCCTGGAAAGAGCGGTTATTCTGCTGGCTGAGCTTAGTGATCTGCCTTCAAATGCATCAAAGACGGAGATACGAAACGCCATTCGTGAGCATAACAAAGAACTCAAAGCAGCAAAAGAGCAGCTTACTAATATGGTTCCCTACAGGGCGCTGGCGGGATTTTTTCATCGCAGTGATGAGGCTGCAAACTGGAATAGTACCGTGCGAATGGTGGAGTATATTCAGCGTATCAATAACACGGTGATTACTCTGCCATATACGCTTGGAGATAGCAGCAAGCTGAAAAAGGAAGTCCATATCAGTCCTGTTTGGGCAAAGATGATCCAGGACAACACAGTTTCTATTCTTGGATGGATTCAGTACGAGAAGGTTAAATGGCTGCAGATGAATAATCCGGAAGTTCCCGGATTGGTATATAAGCTGGCACCTTTGGATGAAAAGATGCGTAAACTGCAACATGTACATAAGCTTTGGGATGCGATTATTGAAATCCGGCCAGTCAGAGATGTGTTTACAGATGAGTTTATACAGAGGAAAGCTTATGATGTAGACCATTTCATCCCTTGGAGTTTTGTGATGAATGACGAGCTTTGGAATTTAATGCCGATGGATTCTTCACTCAATTCCTCCAAGAGCAATCGACTGCCTAAGTGGGATCCGTTTTTCCTACGTTTTGCAGGTAATCAGTATTTGTTATACGAGATGGTTCAGGAAAAGCCTGGCATCAGAAGATTATATGAGGCATGTTTCCGGGATAATCTTCATTCTATCTGGGCAGGTCAGGAACTGTACAGACCCGGGAACACAAGAGAAGAATTTACTTCTATTCTGCAGAAGAATATGCAGCCGGTCTACGACTCTGCCAGACGGCAGGGGTATGAACTGTGGAAGGTATGATGAATAGATGACGTTTGGTATCAGGTATAAATTATAAAACGATGTGAGGTGCACGCTATTTTGCGCACCTTCGCCTCATTAATCAGCGGAGCGCCGTTTTCGCCCATTGTCCATGCAAAGGTGTTAGATTTATCCGCCTTATTGCCGCTGATGGTTCCCATCCGGTCCGCATCTTTCAGCCAGGACTCATCGACTACGATGACCGGACAGGGATACAGTGCGAGTGTTGCTCCAATATTTTTCTTGCTCATCTTATTTCATCTCCTTTTCCCATATGCGGATGACGTTCAGATCCAGGATGTCGGAATCGAAATACTTTGCCAGTTCTTCTGTCCACTTCGGTGCTTCCCAGACATTGTGGATCCAGTAACCATCATACGATAAATCGTGCTACATACTGTATAAGTCCCCGCGTCACTTCGCTGCTTCGCAGCTTCCGTGCCGCTAACAGGTATTCGCACTTCCATACCGCTTACGCGTCACTTCGTGCTGATTTCCCGTTTTGGGAAAAGCAGTATCGGTACCCTTATCTTTTTGCGCCCTTGTCAGGCTCTGAAGGTTCCGGACCGTACTGCATGCAGGTGTATCCTTCCGCTTCCCGCATCAGGCGGAAAGGAAAAAGTATGTATAGTTTAGAAACCGCCAATTTTGCAGGACGCCTGAAAACTCTCCGCAAAGCGAAAGGTATGACACAGGAGAAAGCCGCAGAGGAGCTCAATACCTGTCGGCTTCGATCGCCCTGATGTTATATTTGATTACTATCTTATGCCACTTACGTCCCAAATACGTAATTTGATGTTGAGCAGCAGGGCTCAACGGGTTATACTTTAATTACGATCTTAAGACGATTACGGCCTAAGTGCGCAATATCAGGAGGCGTCAATGATACAACGTGATCTTTATCTTCACCAGCTTGTTTCCTATATGTGGGATGGCCAGATCAAAGTTATTACCGGGATCCGGCGGTGCGGAAAGTCCGTTCTTTTATTCGAACTGTTTCGTGACTATCTGCTGTCACAGGGGACAAGTGCCGAGAACATCATTACAATCGAACTTGATAAACGCAAAGATGTAAAATTCCGCAGCCCGATTGCTCTCAGCAGTATGGTCGAGGCAAAGATACAAAACAGCGCACAACAGTACTATCTCTTTATCGATGAAATTCAGCTGTCTGTTTCCGTTCCAGATCCGGATCTGCCCGGCGAAAAGGTAACAATCTATGACATGCTGAATGAACTGCGGGGATACAAAAATCTTGATGTGTATGTCACAGAAAGCAATTCCCGGATGCTGTCAAGCGATATCGTGACAGAATTTCGCGGCCGTTCTTCTCAGATCCATGTATATCCTCTTTCTTTCCGGGAATTCTTTGTCGCTGTGGGTGGAGATAAAAGAGATGCATTTGACCGCTATATGCTTTATGGCGGGATGCCATACCTTCTGAATCTGAAGGAAGACCGACAGCAAAAAGACTATCTGGCGCAGCTGTTTAATGAGGTATATATCAAGGATATCGTTGAGCGCGAGGGAATTGAACGCCCTGATGTACTTTCTGATATCCTGGACTTTCTTGCGTCATCTGTCAGTTCGCTGACAAATCCCACCAATATTGCAAACACACTGAACAGTACAAAAAAAGCGAACATCAGCCCTAAAACTGTTTCAAGTTACCTGGAATACCTGAAGAATGCCTTTCTGATCAGCGAAGCAAAACGCTGGGATATCAAGGGAAAACGATATTTTCAGTATCCAAACAAATATTATTACACAGATATCGGGCTCCGTAATGCGCGAGTTAATTTCCGGCAATTTGATCCGGGTCATATCATGGAAAACATCCTGTACAATGAACTGATTATACAGGGATATTCCGTTGATGTTGGTGTCGTCCTCGACAGGCGAAAAGATCAGAAGGTGCAAAAGGAAATTGATTTTGTTGTCAATCAAGGAGACAAAAAGGTATATATCCAATCCACCTATGAAATGTCTCATACAGAAAAGACAACCAGTGAACTGGACTCTCTGCGACTGACGAATGATTTCTTTGAGAAAATCGTTATGCGTCGGGATATTCCGGCGTCATTTACGGATGAAAACGGCATTCGTCATATCAATGTACTGGATTTCCTGCTTGGCAAAGAAACGATCTTCTGATTCATAAGATAATCGGCACATGGTAGGATGAATCTTCTGGATGAGGTCACGAGCATGGCAGCGGATCTGGATAGATTCAGTGATGCGAGGAGAAATTTATTATGGCAGTAAGAAAAGCAGAAGAATCAGACAGATTGTTTGTAGTTAAAGTAGGTATGGAGAACCGTGCACCGGAGGAGATCGCTAAAGATGCGGCTTTTCAAATCAGTGCATTGTTCGACAGGCTTATAGAGGAGCAACAGAAAAAAGATGATCAAGACATTGTATAACAAGTTGCAGGCTGTACAGAAAGTTCTGATTTTTTGCATACCATAAAGACTGCCTTATGCCGGAATATGCTCAAATTGATCTTTTCGTCTATAAGGCCAAAATATTCAGGAACCGATTTGTAACTATCGGCTGGTTTAACCAGATAAATTACATGAGAGGCCGCCGACAGGATCGGATTCTATTTTTAATAGGATCCAGCCCTGTCGGCGGTCTCTTTCTATTCCTGCCGGCGGAGCTTTCGAACATCAAAAAACAGTTTGAAAGCCTGACATGTATTAAGGGCGAGGATACACATATTGCTGATTTTCCGTTTTCAGGGAAAGCTAAAAACCTGCAGGTGCAACGATAATGACCTGCAGGATATTGGGGTCAGAAAAATAGGGCCCGATCTTTCGATAGAGCCCTTACAAAAGCATTTCTGCTTTTTCGACGTATGTTCAGTTTCGCCGATGGAGAACCAGTTGTCAATGACCAGTCTCAAAAAATCACGGGCGAAACCAGCCTCTGCCTATAGCTTTATGATCGGAAAATAAAATTTCATTTTGGGAAGATACGGCAACCGGATGAAAGCAGTTGCAATCAGTACCCTTATTGGTTTAGAATAATATTCGCAATTACGACGGACCTGACTATCAGATCGCCGGCGCTGCCAATCAATCATCTGGCAGCAGATGATCGAATCCCCGCGAGATTCACGGGAAAAGGTGACCCCTCCGGGAAAGATAAAATCACCGAAAAGGCAAATTTACCGAGAAGAAAAAATTCACTGAAGAAAAAGGTAAATTCGCAGAAAATAGAAAGGAAATGTTGATTCAGCTTCTGAGATCATCAGGCAAAAAGGAATGAAGAAAAAGAAACTGGCCATTATCGGTGCGTCATACTTACAGGAACCGCTGATTGAAAAGGCAGAACAGATGGGAATTGAGACCCATGTTTTTGCATGGGCAGCAGGCGACGTGGGCGAAAAAAGCGCTGATTTTTTCTACCCGATCAGCATTGTTGAAAAAGATTTAATTGCAGATAAATGCCGTGAAATCGGCGTGGACGGAATCTGCACCATTGCGACGGATCTTGGCGCATCGACCGTAAACTATGTCGCCGATAAACTGGGACTTATAGGAAATTCTCCCTATGCTTCAGAAGTTTCTACCAATAAAAAGGCAATGAGAGAGTGTTTCTTTCAAAACGGTGACCCTTCGCCAAAGAGCGAAGAGGTCCGCATGCAGGATTTTCCGAATGGCATGACTGACGACTCTGTAGACATGCTTTTAAACAGCAAGGGCTTTCAATATCCGGTTATTGTAAAACCCACCGACCGATCCGGGAGCCGCGGAATTTTTAAATTGCAGACTAAAGCGGGAATAGCGGAGGCTGTAAAGAAAGCATCAGAAGTCAGCTTCGAGCATAAGGTTCTGGTAGAGGAATTCGCTTCCGGGCAGGAGTATAGCGTTGAATATGTCTCTTGGAAGGGGAAGCATCATTTCCTCCAGCTGACGCAGAAATACACAACCGGCGCTCCTCATTTTATCGAAACCGGTCACCTGGAACCGGCTGTGGTTTCAGCAGAAAAACTCGAAGAGGTCAGGCAGGTTGTAGTTCATGCCCTTACCTCTCTTCACATTGAATACGGGGCTTCTCATTCAGAGCTTAAAATCGATGAATCCGGACATATCCGTCTTATTGAAATCGGCGGCCGAATGGGTGGTGATTTTATTGGAAGCACACTTGTTCATCTTTCGACAGGCATAGATTTTGTGAAAGCCGTAATTCAGATTGCCCTGGGTGAGGAACCGGATCTTAAGCCTGACCGCATAGGAAGCCCGGCCGGTGTCCGCTACATATTCAGCAGGGAAGACGTCGATGTTCTTAACCGGATGAAGAAGGATCCGGAGATTCATATTGTCTATGAAGAGGTCCGTCCAATTACAAATACTGCAGTATCCGATAGTTCCACCCGTTTCGGATGTTATGTATTCACATCGGGCAGCACCAGAAATATTACAAAATATCTGCCGGAGAAACGATGATGAAGAAAAAAACACTTCTTACATATGTTGTTCTGCACATTATGCTGATGATCTATTCCATGAGCGGTATCTGCAGCAAAATGGCCTCCGGGCAGTCCTTCCTGAGTCCGAAATTCATATTGTTCTATGGCCTTGTAATTTTTCTTCTGGGCTTTTATGCCATAGCCTGGCAGCAGATAATCAAGATTCTTCCGCTCACCACGGCATATGCAAACCGGGCAGTGACTGTCATATGGGGCGCTGTCTGGGGATTTTTCATTTTCCATGAGAAGATCCATATTAACAAAATCATAGGGATTCTTCTTGTCTTCCTCGGCGTGGTTATTTATGCGCTTTTCGATAAAGACAATACAGAGCAGAACGATTCATCCACAGACAGCAGCAGACCGGATAATGCATCGGTAAAGGAAAAGAGGGATTCGCTATGAATAAAACAGTTGCCTTATACTCCCTTTTTATCCTGTTTGGAACGTTCATCAGTGCTATCTCGCAGGTATTGTTGAAAAAAGCCGCCCTGAAAACCTATCCCAGCAAAATACGGGAGTATTTAAACCCTCTTGTTATCACTGCATATCTGATCTTTGTTGTCGCAACACTGTGTTCGGTATTTGCATACCGTGGTGTGCCGCTCTCACTTGGTCCGGTACTGGAGTCGACAAGCTATATCTATATTACGATATTTGGCATGAGGTTTTTTCATGAGAAGCTGAACAGGATGAAGCTCCTCGCATTAATCATGATTATAGCAGGGATCATCGTTGCCTCGATATGACGAGTGCTTTCGCTTCTTCTGCCGGCGGCATCTCTGCCCGCTGCGTTTATGCCGGCGGAATGATTGAGAAATACCGCCGGCGTTCATGCACCGGTTGCCATGAAATACCGGATTGTTCTTACATGAGGCAACAATGAGAGGTCTTGAGGAATAAACAGGGAAACCTTTATCAATTCAGGAGGCATGATGTCATTATGATTACAACGAGCCGATATAACAGACAGATAAAAGCAGAAACAGATCATGCATCTCTTCACCCTCTGGCTGTATTAATGATCATGATGCTGGGAACAGCTTTATTCATATATAATAAATACCTCTTCGGTCATAACTATTGGATCTTCAGTGACATAGGCGCTGATACATGGGATGATTATTTCCCGGTACTTACCATGCTCGCTGAAAAAATCAAATCAGGTGATCTTTCCCCCTGGTGTATGAACTGGGGTACAGGTATCGATCTGATCAACAATCAATCCATCATCTGCGATCCGTTTAACATTCCGCTGGTAATCTTATACCTGGTGGGAGGACGCTGGGTCATGGCCTCCGGATTGATTTACATCCATATAGTCAAATGCCTTCTTACGGGATACCTTACCTTCCTATGGCTGTCAGAGTTTAACCTTAACTGGTACGGAAGAGTTATGGGAGCGTATGTATGTGCATTTAATGGTTTTTTAGTTTTGTGGGGGCAACACTATTTTCTTGCCACGGCATGTGTTTTCACGATACTGGACATATATCAGATAGAAAGAACGATAAAAAATCAAAAGAAGTCTGTATGGATGATACTATCGATTGCGTTGACGCTTGCAACAAGTCTTTATACAGCTTTTTCGATTGCGCTAACCTGCCTGGCCTATCTGGTATTCAGGTGTTTTTTCTTGGTTGATACATGGGATACCCGGAAAATAATCAGAAAATTTGCAGCGATTCTCATTGATGTGATCATAGCCGGTTTAATTTCCGGCATCCTATCATTACCGGCATACTATCAGCTTACAGAGGTAAGCGCGAGAATTGGAGGAAATATATCGATTCCTGTGTTTTTTGATCCCGATACCTTCCGCGCAATCTTTACAAGATTATTTTCCAATAATCTTTATGGAATAGGTAATAATTATATAGGTCCGATGAATTACTATGAATTAAGCCAGCTGTTTTTCTCATGCCTTGGGCCATCCATGATGATCATTTTTTTCACTGAAAAAATTCATTATGATTCAAAGCGGTGGCTTTATGTGTTATTGGCATCTATCACAGGTATCATGATGCTGCTCCCATTAGGCGGGGCAATCTGCAATAGATTTGTAACCGTAGCTACCAGATATAGCTTTGTTTATATCCCCTTCATGGCTTACATGATAGCGTGGTTTTTTTCTCATTATGAAAAGCTGCACCGGGACACCCGGATAACCGCATTTTGCTGTACTGTATTTTTTGCTGTTATGCTGCGCGTCATCTATGTGATGTATGTGAGGGGAAAAACCCCGGACAGTATTACAATTAGCTACTACCTGAAGGGGATTATGATATGCCTGCTGGTTTTTGCCGTCATCATGATATCTCGTCCGAAAGGTAAGTCGAAGAACAGGATTTTTACCATTACAGTGTTTTGCATAATAACATTCAGCATGATTACCGACTCCGCAATGACGAACCCGGTGAGAATGAATATCACGCCAGACAGTGAGAGCAGGAAGAATATTGAGAGCACCTGCCATGCCCTTGAGACAATACAGCCGGGCAGTAAAGAATTATTTCGTATTGAAAAGACATACATCGACAATTATTATAACGATGCCGTCCTGGAAAATTATAAAGGTATCTCATATTACAACACAACATTTTCCAGGTATGTAATATCGTTTGTGACAAAAGTATGGCCGAAAACGGTGAATGTTTCCCATAATCCCGGATCTTATGTGACATTTACTGCAGATGCAGATAATAGTGAAATGGCCTCTTTATTGGGCGTGCGGTATGTCCTTTCAAAAACTCCGATCACGCATAATTATTCGCTAATCGGAACCGGAGCGGATGGTATAAGTATATATGAAAACAAAAATTCTCCGGGATTTGGCAGAGTCTTTACAAATACCATGAGGAAGAGTGACTTCCTTGATCTTCCAGAAACGCAAAGGCAGAAGATATTGGATACTACCCTGGTATTGGAGGACCCGGACTATGAATCAACAGACAAGCAAGCTCCGGAATCACCAGCCACAGTAAAAGTATGGACAGGAAAAAACAGCGGTCATATGCTGATAAAGGTTGATTCATCGACAAATGGGTATCTCTATCTCCCGGTTACGTGGGACAGAGGATGGACTGCAGATGTCAATGGTCATCAGGAAAAAATATACAGAGCAGATATCGGGTTTCAGGCGATTAAGATACCATCTGGTGTAAATATTGTAGAGCTGCACTACAGACAGCCACTTCAGATGGAAGGATTCATTGCTTCTATATCTGGTTTGTTGTGTCTGATTGCACTAATATGGTATAAGAAAACAAGAGGAGTATCGCAATGATTGATTTTAATGTTCCGCCCTTTGTGGGCAATGAACTGGCGTATGTGAAACAGGCTATTGATTCTCATAAAATCTGCGGAGACGGTCAGTTTACCAGGAAATGCAATGCCTGGATGGAGGATACTTTCAAGGCGCAAAAGGTTATGCTGACCACCAGCGGTTCCACTGCCCTGGATATGGCATTTGAATTATGCGGCCTGAATCCCGGCGACGAGGTGATTTTGCCAAGTTATACCTTCTCCAGTACGGCGAACGCACCGATTCTCTGCAGAGCCAGGCTGGTCTTTGTTGACATTCGTCCTGACACGATGAATATAGACGAAAAGAAAATTGAGCAGGCGATAACAGACAGAACCAAGGTTATCTGCTGTGTCCATTATGCCGGAATTGCATGCGAAATGGATGCAATTATGGACATAGCGCGCCGCCATGGACTTAAGGTTATTGAAGACGCTGCACAGGCTGTAACAAGCACATATAAGGGCAGATACCTCGGCACCATCGGCGATTTCGGCTGCTATTCCTTCCACGAAACAAAAAATTTTTCCATGGGCGAAGGCGGTGCTCTTGTCATCAACAGACCGGAATTCAATGAAAGAGCAGAAATCCTCCGGGAGAAGGGCACGAACCGATCGAAATTCTTCCGTGGCCAGGTTGACAAATACACATGGGTCGATTTTGGAGACAGCTATCTTCCCAGCGAGCTGAATGCTGCATATCTCTGGGGGCAGCTGCAGAATGCAGACGAAATCGAGAAGAACCGTATGACAACCTGGAATTATTATCATCATGAATTGCAGGAGCTCAGAAGTGCAGGCAGGATCGATGTGCCGGCAGTTCCTGCAGAATGTCAGCATAACGCACATATGTATTACATTAAATGCAGGGATTTGCAGGAAAGGACCGCCCTGATCAACTACTGCAAATCACGTGGCGTTCAGCTCACATTCCATTACGTACCGCTTCATTCGGCGCCGGCAGGGTACAAGTTCGGACGTTTTGACGGAGATGATGTTTATACGACCAGAGAAAGTGAACGGCTTGTAAGACTTCCGATGTATTATGGTCTGACAGATGAGGATCGGAAGACAGTCGTTTCAGCTATAAAAGATTTTTACAGGACAAAATAACATGAAAAGAATTGTAATCTTCGGCGCAACCGGTTATATCGGCGCTTACCTGACAGATTATTGCACAAAACAGCTTCCGCAGGGATTTGAGGTCATTGCGGTTGGGAGAAGAAACACGGCATACTTCGGGGCCGAAGGCATAAAGACGGTAAGTGTTGATATTTGCCATGCAGAGGATTTTGAAAATCTTCCGACAGATGATATTTACGCCATTGTCAATCTGACAGGTCTTCTTCCTGCTTACCTTAAGAAATATGATCCATTCGCATATGTTGAGACAAACATCAAGGGAAGTCTTCGCATTATGGAATATGCGCGGAAGGTGAAGGCAGACCGCGTTCTATACACGCAGACCTGGGCGGAACAGGCAGGATATTGGGGGAAAATGGAGGTCCTTTCTCCGGATCTTCCGAGAAAACTCCTTTATACCGGAGATCATGCGTTTTATTCTATTACAAAGTGTATGATTGCCGATACCATGGAATACTATAAGCAGGAATACGGTGTAAAAAATTTTGTCTTCCGTCTTCCCAATGTCTATATGTATGCACCGCGGATGACATATCTGGTTGACGGGAAGGAAAAGAAAATCGGTTATCGGTGGATGATTCAGCAGGCATCCGGGGGAGCGGATATAGAGCTATGGGGTAATCCTGATGCGTTCAAGGATATTCTGTATGTAAAGGATCTCTGCCGGATGATGTACAAGGCGCTGTTTGCGGAGGTTGACGGCGGAACCTACAATGCCGGAACCGGCATCAGGACAACGCTTCGGGAGCAGATACAGGGCATCATTGATGTGTTTGCGCCGGAGGGGACGCATCCACAGATCATAGAGGTTCCAATGCATGATCAGTTCACAAGTTTTGTCATGGATATAGACAAGGCCGGAAAAGAGCTCGGATATGAACCCGAATATCCGTATATCAGGTATTTGGAAGACTACAAAAAAGAAAGAAAGCTGAGACGATTCGACAGTCTCTGGGCGAATAAGTAATCCGAAAGAGAGAATAAATAATTACCATTATGAAATTTTCAGTTGTAATCCCTATGTATGGCTGTCCGGAGGCAATCCCGGAACTGCACAGAAGACTGACAGAAACACTTACGAAGCTTGCCGGTGATGATTACGAAATTATCATGGTCAACGATCACTGTCCCGGAAATTCATGGGAAGGAATCCGCGATATCTGCAAAAAGGACAGGCATGTGGTTGGAATTGATCTGTCCAGAAATTTCGGACAGATCAAGGCTATTCTTGCAGGACTCGATTACAGTTCCGGAGACTGGACCGTCGTTATGGACTGTGACCTGCAGGATGCACCCGAGGAAATTATTACTCTGTATAATAAGGCCAGAGAAGGTTATGATGTAGTATTTGCAAGAAGATCAGAGAGGCAGGACTCGAAATCCAAGATATTTCTTTCCGGATTATTTTACAAATTATATTCCTGGGCAACGGATGTAAAATACGATCCGGCACTGTGCAACTTCTCGATATGCAGCCGGAGGGTTGTTGACTCCTACTGCATGATGCGTGAGCTTCACAGAGCTTATGTAATGTACATTCAATGGATGGGATTTAAGCAGACATCGGTTGATGTGCAGCATCATGAGAGATTTGCCGGAAAAAGCGGATACAACCTGAAAAAACGGATCAATGCCGCTACAGAAATTCTGACTTCACAGTCAGACAAGCTCCTTCGGGTTATGCTCCGGGCCGGCCTTGCGATCTCTTTCCTTGCCTTTGTTGCCGTGATCGTGATTATCATCCGTCATTTTACAGTAAATGTACCTGCTGGATGGACAAGCCTGATAGCATCCATTTTTCTTATGGGCGGTCTTATATTATCCGCACTCGGAATAGTTGGTATCTATGTCGGCAACATTTTTATGGAAGTGAAACACAGACCGCTCTACCTGGTCCGTACAATCATAAACGATAAAAAGGAACCCCTGAAAGAGAAAAACGAATGACAATTCCATAGCTCTGAAACTGCGTGTCATCGGCACGCCTTCTTCTGCTCCCGGATATATGCTGTGCATTCCTCCGGTGTTCCGTCCAGGAACCCGTCTTTCTTCATGGCAGCGACACGGCCTTCCCTGGCTGTGATCAGTATGATTTTATCAAGTGTCACGACCCGTTCTACATCTCTGAAAGAGATGCGCTCGATGTTTTTGGTCAGAAGGATATTATGTCAGTACAGTAGGGTTAAATGAAGCTACCATCAGAAAATATATTCAAGACCAGGAGCGGGCGGATATCATACAGGACAAGCTCAGCGTAAAGGAATACGAAGACCCTTTTAAGGGTCAGGGTAAGTAATACGGATGCCCCTTGAGGGGCAGCGACGAGTAAAAAGCAATGTGGCTTGAACGGAGCTGCGGGAAGTGATCAAAGAAACTTCCCGTAGCCATAAAGTGAAAGCCAGCGCCTTGAGACGCTGGCCTAGCAACACGGGCTTATAGCCCGGACCGAACCACCCGTTTCACGGGTGGCGGCGATTTATAGGGAGATTCGGATTCTCAATGCGGCGGACGAGGCGTAGGACGGCTTCCTCTCCGAGCGCGCGTTTCGGAACGTTGATGGTGGTGAGCGGCGGGTTGATAACCTCTCCGGCGGGGAGGTTGTCGAATCCGACGATGGCGCCGCTCTTTTTATTTACCAGGAAATCAATTGAGCCGCCCTGCGCTTTTCTGTTCTGGATGCGGGACAGGTCATAGCCGTATTTTCCGGCGGCGAGTTTGACACGCTTTCTTGTTTCTGTGCTCACGCCGGGCTGATCGTGCAGTGCCATTGACACGGCGGCACTTAAGTTCAGTTTCTTTGCCAGTTTCTTGGCAGTAATTCCCATGGCGTTTTCCTCCGGAAAAAGCATCGATGTCTATACTTTCCATTATGATTTCAGGAAGGTTCAGTTTCAATGATTAAGTAAATAATTAAGCTATTAATACTGAATTTATTACTGAAATTAAGAGACGGTTCATGTACATTCATAGTGACAGAAATGGCAGTGGGAAGCTGCAGAAGCAGGGAGGTTTGCCATGGGAGATCACAGAGGAGAACGGAAATGATTGCAAAAGGGTATCAGTACGAGACTGTGGAACTGACTTATGCGGCAGTGCCGGATGCGGTGAATGAGGCGCAGATTGACCTTGCGGCGGAATTTACCTGCGCGGCGGACGGGAGTGTGACCGAGGTGCGCGGCTTCTATGCGGGAAACGGCACTTGTATGGTCCGTTTTCTGCCGGAGCAGGCAGGCACATATACGTACAAGGTGCGCGGTCTTGCGGCAGACGAAGGGACACTTGCCGTAGAACCCGCGCGGGAAGGGCATCACGGCGTGGTGCGCGCCAGAGGCATACACTTTTATTTTGACGACGGGACGCCGTATTATGGATTCGGCACGACAGTCTACGCACTGGCATCTCAGACGGATGCGCTGATGGATGAGACAATCGAGACGCTTCGCCACGCACCGTTCAACAAGATCCGTATATGCGTCTTCCCGAAGCACTATCAGTACAATCACAACGAGCCGCAGCACTACGCGTTCGAAAAAGGCGCGGACGGGGCGTGGGATCCGGCTCATCCGTGCTATGCCTTTTGGGATGCATTCGAGAAGCGGCTCTCCCAGCTCTTTGAGGCTGGCATCCAGGTGGATCTGATTTTGTTTCATCCCTATGACAACTGGGGATTTGCCACGATGCCGCAGGAGGACAATCTGATCTATCTGGATTATCTGCTGCGCCGGTTCGCGGCGTTTCCGGGCATCTGGTGGAGCATGGCGAACGAGTATGATTTCTGTGCTGCCAAGACGATGGATGACTGGCATGAGATCGAGCAGTTTATTGCGGAGCATGATCCCTGGCATCATCTGCTGTCGAATCACAACTGTTTCCAGTATTATGACGTGGCGCGCCCGGCCATCACACATATGTCATGGCAGACGAAGCAGCTCTCCCGCATTCCCGAGATGCAGGCAAAATACGGCAAGCCTGTCTGCATTGATGAGTGCTGCTATGAGGGAAATCTGCCGGACCAGTGGGGCGCGATCTCTGGAGAGGAGATGACGGCGCGGTTCTGGCGGGCGACGGTACGCGGGGCAGTCTGCACACATGGAGAGACATTTTATCCGGATGAGAAGGAGATTGTCTGGTGGGCAAAGGGCGGAAAGCTCGTGGGAAAGAGTCCGGCGCGGATCGCGTTTCTGCGAAGCATCGTGGAATCACTGCCTGCGCCGCTGGAGCCGCAGGCTTCACAGCTGGAGCAGGTGATGATGCTTGCTGGTCTGCCGGAGGAGCAGGTGGATCGGGCTCTGGAGGAGCGGAAGGTTCCGCAGGACTTCCGGTTCTTCCTGAAGAGCGCGCTGCGTATGAGCCCGATCGAGGCCGCCCGCTTTTTTGCCTGTGAGACGGAGGTCATCGGCAGGACGGCAGATGACAGCGTGATTCTGCATTATTACGATATTCAGTGCAGCTGCAAGGCGCGGATCGAACTGCCGGGAGGAAAGACGTACCGTCTGGAGGTGATCGATACCTGGAATATGACGAGACAGACCGTGCAGCAGGGCGCTGCTGGGGAAGTCTGGGTGGATCTGCCGGGCAGGCCGTGGATGGCTGTGCTGGCGACGGCGGAATAAGCGGAGTGAGAAAAGGGCGGAAGCCGCCGGTCATTGATTGTGCCGGCCACAGGCCGGTCTGTCAGAATGCCGGCGACCCGGTTCTCGCCGAATCCCTCCACGAGGATCGTGAGCAAGAGAGAAATCAGAAAAATAAACAGCACAATGTGAATGGTATGGACGAGGGCGGCATGCACAATGCTGCCCTCGTCTTCGTCCTCGCAGCCGCAGTGCTCCCGCTCGCAGAGATCGTGGATGCGCCGCTCCGTCTTGTGACGGTATTTTGTCAGACGGAGAAACTGGTCGAAGGCAAGTCCGCTCAGGGCGCCGATGACTGCTTTGCAAAGTAGGATTTTGACTATGGCGGGTACCGCGACCCGCTCGGAGATCAGGAGGCGTCAATGATACAACTTGATCTTTATCTTCACCAGCTTGTTTCCTATATGTGGGATGGTCAGATCAAAGTTATTACCGGAATCCGGAGGTGCGGAAAGGGGGGATATTATGTCAGTACAGTAGGGTTAAATGAAGCTGCCATCAGAAAATATATCCAAGACCAGGAGCGGGCGGATATCATACAGGACAAGCTGAGCGTAAAGGAATACAAAGACCCTTTTAAGGGTCAGGGTAAGTAATACGGATGCCCCTTGAGGGGCAGCGACGAGTAAAAAGCAATGTGGCTTGAACGGAGCTGCGGGAAGTGATCAAAGAAATTTCCCGTAGCCATAAAGTGAAAGCCAGCGCCTTGAGACGCTGGCCTAGCAACACGGGCTTATAGCCCGGACCGAACCACCCGTTTTACGGGTGGCGGCGATTTTTGATCACTGCTTTTGATCGGGAATCGGCTTTAGCAGATAGGAATAGCTTCCACAGGAGAGGATCCTCTGCGTCCCGTCGGGAAGCGTCAGCTCCGCCTCGGTATTGGATGGGATCTCAATCTGAAACGCAGTTCCGTCTGCCGTGCGCTCCCAGCGGCTGCACACGGTTCCGTAGGGGGAGTCGTAGCTTGCCTCGGCCCAGCGCAGGCTCCCGCCCGGTAGGGGCCGGATTGTGAAGCGGTTTTCCTTTTTCACCTCGATCCCGCAGACCGTGTCAAACAGGAACGCACAGACCGCGCCGGGAGAATAGTGGTTCATAGACTGCTTGAGCGGGTGCCCGTTTTCATCATAGGCCAGATAGTTTTCCCAGACCGTCGTGGCGCCCTGCTCCACCATGGCCAGCCACCCGGGAGCTACGGTGTTTTCCAGCATGCGGTAAGCCGTGTCCAGATAGCCGTATTGTGCCAGCACGCCCAGCACAAAGGGCGTGGAGAGAAAGCCCGTACCGACGGTGTATTGCCGCTCGACGGCCGAGCGGTTCAGATCCGCCGCCACGCGACCGGCCGTTTCCGTGTCCAGCAGACCCAGCGCCAGCGCGCGCACCATGGGCGCCTGCCGCGGGGCTTGGATCTTCCCGTCCCGGACGAAATGATAGTTGTATGCCTTCTTCGCTCCTTCGGCGTACTCGCGGCAGAGCGCAGCCTCTTCCGGAAGATCCACCGAGCGCAGCATCTCATCGAGAAGCTCCATAGAGTAGTGCATGTAGGCGGTGGTGATCTCCGCCTTCGGCCGCAGGAGCTCCTCCACGCTGTCCACGCCCGGCTCGCACCACTCACCCCAGTGCAGGCCGCTCTCGATGATGTATTTGGCGTAGGGAGAATCGCCCAGCAGATAGGGTGCGATCTGATTTTTGACGGGCATGCCGTCCGGCAGATGATAAAAGCTCTTGTCCGCAGCCGCCTGGATCATATAGTCTCGCCAGCCCAGCATCAGCTCCAGGTTTTCGCGGATGAATTGCTCATCTCCATAGAGTTTCCACAGCGTATAGGGCAGGATGACCGCGGCATCCGCCCAGCCGATCGCGCCGTTGAGCATGTCGCGCTTGCCCTCTGCGCTGCGGATGCGGGGGCAGACGTTGGGCACGCGGCCGCTGGGCTCCTGGCAGTCCCGCACGTCCCTCAGCCATTTACGGTAAAAGGCCGCGGGATCTGCAAAATAGCAGGCGGTTTTCGCAAAGATCTGCGCGTCCCCGGTCCAGCCGCTTTTCTCGCGCTGGGGGCAATCGGTGGGGATATCCACGAAGTTGCCCTTGAGGCTCCACAGCGTGTTGCGGGCGAACTGCGTAAGCTTTTGATTGGAGCAGGCAAAGCTCCCGGTAAAGCGCAGCGCGCTGTACACCGCCACCGCCTCAAAATCCGCCGGGTCCACCGTGTCGAGGCCTTCCACCAGCGCGTAGCGGAAGCCGGAGTAGAAAAAGTCCGGCCGGAACACTTCCTCACCGCCCGCGCAGGTGTAGACGATCTCCTGCCGCTTGACGGGAAGACCCGGCAGGTCCATCTGCAAGGTCAGGTCGCTGAATTCCCCGTGATCCAGCGCTTCGCCCAGACGCAGGCGGATCTGCTGGCCGGCCTCCCCCCGCACCTAGAAGCGGACGTATCCGGCCAGATTCTGTTTGAAATCCAGAATTCTCGCGCCGCTGGGAGTGATCCGCAGTTCAGGGGAAAAGACCTCCTGCTCCAAGATCCCGTCCGCAGGGGAGGCGGTGGGCCAGACCGGGTACGAGGTCAGGGCGGCGTTTTGAGAAAAGCTCGGTGCCTTTCTCGCGTCAAAGACCTCGCCGTCCATCAGGTCCGCATAGAGGACCGGGCCGTCGTTGCTCCAGCGCCAGCTCTCGTCCGTGCCGACGGTCTCACGGCTGCCGTCGGCGTATTCGATCACCAGCTGCGCCAGGAACTTGAGCTGGGTGCCGAAAACGTATTCCTCGTTGGTACTGCCGAGCTTGCCCTTGAACCAGCCGTCCGCCACGGTGAAAGTCAGCTCATTTTCCGCTTTCAAAAGCGCAGTCAAGTCATAGACCTGGTAATACAGGCGCTTGTCGTATTCCGTGCAGCCGGGGGCGAGGACGCCGGGGAGCCGCGCACCGTTGAGCACGGCACTGTAGACACCGCAGGCCGTGGCGTAGAGCCGCGCGCGTTTTACCTCGCCCCGGAGCGCGAAGCGCTTTTGAAAGCAGTCTGCGCTCAGGCGCTCTTTCCGATCTGTGTCCACACCAGCGATCCATTTGGCTGTCCAGTCTGAGCTCTCCAGCAGCCCCATTTCAAACCACGCGCTCTCCGAGTCCTCGATCTGTCCGTTTTCATCCCAGAGCCGGACCGCCCAATGCACACGCTGCGCGCTTTTCAGCTTCGGTCCGCCATATACATCGTGCATCCGGTCGGTCTCGATCTTTCCGCTTGTCCAAAGCAGATCCCCGTCTTCGCCGCTCACGGTGATCTGATATGCGATTTGCTTTTTGCCGCCCTGACAGATCCAGCTGAGCCGGGGCGTCAGATCGTCGATCCCCAACGGGTTGACCCGGTAATTGCATTGCAGGCTGACAGCTTTCATTTTTATACCTCCTGGTTCAGTCCTCAAAGAGCTTCATCAAAACTCTTGCGTATACCTCATGTCCCTCCACGCTGGGGTGGTTGACGCCGTTGGAGAGCAGCGCCTCCCAGGGGATCCCGGCCTCTTTGGCCTGATCCCAGACGGCGCGCACATCGGCCAGGCACACCTGCTCCTCCCGGGCGACTTCCCGGATGGCCTCGCAGCGCGCCGGGGTGGTCACTTCTTTTGCGGGGATACCGATGGGCTCCAGCAGATCGTTCGGCAGATCGCCGTTGGGCGTGAGCAGGATGATATCCGCCGCGGTTTCCGCTTTCAGCTTTTGCACCAGACCCTTCAGCAGGGCTTTGTAGGCACTTGCGTCGCCCATGGTCTCATCGTCCCAGTTCAGGGAACCGTTGATCAGGATCAGATCCGGGTCATGGCGCACCACGTCGCGGTCGGCGCGTTTGCACATCATGGGGAGCACGTCGCCCGCGATGCCTGCGTTGAGGACGCTGACGGAGGTCTGTTCATACTTGTCGATCAGCGCAAGCCGGAATTTCTCGATGTAACTCTCCCAGGCGTCGGTGATCTCTCCCAGCACGTCTTCTCCGCGCAGCATCTGCGCAAAATGGGTGCGCAGCGCCTCAGGATCCTTCGGAAGCAGCGTTTCGAAATGCCCGGCCGTGACGCTGTCGCCCAGCGCCACGATGACGGGGTTTTTCCGCTCCAGCCCGTTTTCGTCCAGTCCCTTCTGCGTGAAGCCGGCGACCGCGCCGCGATTGCGCTTCATCTTTTCCATAAAGCGTTCGGGACGTGCGGGGGATTTGCAGACAAAGCTGTCCGCCAGCTTTAAAAACTGCTGCGCATACGGCGCAGGGATCCGATAGGTGGTCTTCATTCACACTCAACCTTCTTTCTGTTTGATACTTTCTGTTTGATAAGACGAAAGCCTTTCATATCGACGGAGCCACTGCCCCGATATGTGAAATACAGCGGGAAGACGCCGTTCGGGATGCTCACTTGCCCGGCCCTCTTCCGCCAGATCGCACCCAGGTCATGTACGTCGACGGTGCCCCGGCATTCGCCGTTTGACTGTGTGCGCACTTCAAAGATCCCGCATCCGCTGCCGCGCACTTCAAGCTCGATCTGCGTCAGATCCGAGAAAGCGAACTCTTTGAAGCCGATCGTGGAGCCGTCCAGGAGATTGCGGACAACCTGGACCGGATCTTCTCCGTCGCGGATCGCTCGGGCATCTCCCGGCTCCAGATCGTTACAGTCCTGGGTGAGAAACGGGAAGTCCATTTTCATGATTTCCGGATGGGAGAATGCCGCTCCGCTCTCAGCCGTTAAATGGCAGCAGATATACGCAGGATAGCTGCCCTCGCCGGTCAGCGGGCCGTGATTCAGACCGCAGGAGCTGACCGCTGCCTGGGATATAGAGCCGTCCGGGGCGATCGTGATCTTCTCTGCGCAGCCCTGACGGCTGTAGTTGGTGCGATTGGTCTGGCGATGATAGAAAACATACCACTGCCCGGCGCAGTACTCGATGCCTCCGTGGGTGTTTCCCAGCGCATTGACAGCCCGTTCCTCTGTTCTTCCGTCAAGGAACACATCTCCGATATCGACCAGCGTGCCGCCGAAGCGATAGCCGGTGTCCGGCGCAGAGCTGACAGCATAGCAAAGCTCATGACTCTGCACGGAGGAATAGATCAGATAATACAGTTTTCCGATCTTGCGGATGGAGCTGGCTTCAAAAAACTCATGGCCCTCAAAGCCCGTGCCGAAGCTCTCTGTAACACTGGGCAGCAGCGGTCTGGGCTCCTCGTCCAAAGTCAGCATGTCCGGCTTGAGGCGCATCACCTGGGAATGGTGCATTCCGTCATCCTGCTCAGGGTGCATGGGTGCGTTTCCCGAATAGAGATAGACCTGGTTGTCCTCGTCCACAAAGACGCCGGGATCAAATTGCGTCAGATCTCCCTGGCGGGCTCCCAGGGGCGTTCCATCCGCATGCCGCACACGGCCCAAGTACTCATAGGCGCCGCAGGGCGTGTCGCAGACAGCGACGCCGATCTCGGGCAGAAAGTCAAGGCAATAGTACAGATAATATCGCTCGTCCAGCCCCTGCGCCACATCCGGTGCCCACAGGGCGTGGACACCACGGGGATTGAGATCCGATGGCTTTTTGGGCCCAATGCCAAAGAGAAGCCGCTGGGGCGGCGCATCTGCGGGGATGTTCTGATTCACCGGATCCTGATCTTTCCGATAGATGACGCCCTCATAGCGCCACTGTGTCAGGTCATCCACAGGCGCCGACCAGCACACATAATCATTCAGGCAGAAGCCTGCCGCGTCGAAACGGTCGTGACTCCCGTAGAGATAGATCCGCTCGTCGAACACATGCGGTTCTCCGTCCGGAATATACTCATAGGACGGAAGATAGGGATTAAACACCTGCGTTTTCATTTTCATTAGGACTCCTCTCTCAATCGGAAACTGACGGGAATATGGTTTCATTATTTCACGCGAAGCCCGTTCGGTCTATGTCCGGATTGGCTTTTTTTCACTCTGTTTGGTGAAGAACAAAACAAATCCAGATACAAAAAAGCAAAAGAGTGCGTTTACAAACGGACAGTATTTTCTTATTCTCAAGCTGAGGTGATTTTGATGTGGAAACGAGCAAAATGGCTGGGGATCCCCCAGGGAGAAATCAAGGAAAAAGAGATATACCACGGCGATCTGGGCGGACGCTTTGCGTACTTTCGATGTGACAAGGAGCTGCCGGAGGGCTGCTCTCTGACGCTGGACATTACTGCAAACTCCCGCTACCGGCTCTGGATCAACGGCGAGGCGGTGCTCTCCGGTCCCTGCAAGGGGGATCGCAATCGCCAGTATTACGAGACAGTGGACGTGACGCCCCGGCTGCGGGAAGGGTACAATGCCTTCTGCGTCCAGGTGCTGTACAACGACCCGGACACGGTGGAATGGGAGATCGGCGAGCGGGCGGCCATCTACGGCGTTGTGGGCCGTCAGTGCGGTCACAGGCTTGCTATCGAGGGGGACGTTCTGGACAGCGCCGGAAATACCGTAGAAACGATCAATACCGGCCTTGCCGACTGGCGGGTCTGGCTTGATCACAGCTATTCTTTGAAGTCCGACGAGCATACCCAGTTTCTCGGCGCGGTGATCGAACAGCTTGACGCCGCGCGGACGCCGATTCATTGGAAGAACGCCGATTTTGATTGCAGCTCCTGGCACCCTGCCCAGATCCTGGAACCGGGGGTGGCGGAGGATCCCTTCTGCTTCGTGGGTGTGACGCCCATGTTCCGCATTGTTAAGCGGGAGATCCCGCTGCTCTATGAGAAGAAGCAGGGCTTTGCCCGCTGCTTCGACCGTGCGGGAGAAACGCTTGCGCTGCTTTCCGAAGGCAGCATGGAGATTCCAGTTGAAGAACAGAAGGAGATCTTGCTGGACGCCGGAGCGATCCTGAACGCTTATCCCCGCTTCCGTTTTGTAGGAGGAAAGGGCGCGAAGGTACAGATCACCTATTTCGAAAAATTCGGCGGCCCCGGCTCGGACGCGGTTCGTTCCGATGTGCGCGGCGAGGTGACGGGCATCACCGATACGATCACGCTTGACGGCAGCGAGCTCTGCTTTGAGCCCTTCTGGGTGCGGACCTTCCGCTTCATTCGTCTGACGGTGGAGGCCGCCGATAGCCCGGTCACGGTCTTTGCACCGCAATTTAACAAGACCGGCTATCCGCTGACCGTGGAGTCCTTTGTGGATTCTTCCGCCCCCTGGGTGGGAAAGCTCTGGGACATCTGCGTGCGGACGCTGGAAAACTGCATGCTGGAGACCTATATGGACTGCCCCTACTACGAGCAGCTCCAGTACGGCATGGACACCCGCTTGGAGGCGCAGTACACCTATGCCGTGAGCCGTGACACCGCTCTGGTGCGCAAGGCGCTGCTGGACTTCCACTACGGCATGCAGCCGGAGGGGCTGAACGCCGGAAAGGCGCCGTCTGCCTATCTGCAGATCCTCTCCACCTTCTCTCTGCACTATATCTTCCTGCTCTGCGAGTATGCCGCGCTCCATGACGACGCGGCGCTGCTGCGCCTGTGCCGGGGCGATATCGACCGGATCCTGGATGTGTTTGACAGTCGGATCGGGGAAAATGGTCTGGTCGGCAAACTGGACTTCTGGAACTTCGTGGACTGGAACGACGCTTGGAACGACACGGCCGGCGCTCCTGCCGCCCTACAGAGCGGCCCGTCCGCGATCATCAACCTCATGTACGCCTATGCACTCGGCTGCGCGGCGGACTTCATGGACGATCAGCGGCGGGCCGGACTGGCCTCCGAATACCGGGAGCGACGTACCCACATTCTTTCCGCCGTGGAAACGCTTTGCTGGGATGAGACGGCGGGACTGTACCGCGAGGGCCCGGCCTTTCAGCAGTTCAGCCGTCACGCCCAGGCCTGGGCCGTGCTGAACGGACTGAAACAGGGAGCAGACGCGGCGCAGCTTTTGAAGACCGCCCTCAGGCGCGAGGATATTCTGCGCTGCAGCTTCTCCGCCTCCTACGAGTGGTTCCGCGCGCTGGAAAAAGCCGGGCTTTATGACGAAATGCGGCGCGAACTGCAGCCCTGGATCGCCCTTTTGGATCTGGACTGCACCACCTGCCCCGAGACGCCGCAGGGCGCGCGCAGCGAGTGCCACGCCTGGAGCGCCCTGCCGCTCTATGAGCTGATGCGTACGGCGGCGGGCGTGCACCCGGAAAAGGACGGCAGCGTCACGGTTGCGCCGCACACCATGGATCTTCCTGATCTCCGGGGGCAGGCGGCGGCAAAAAACGGCCCCGTCTCCTTTGATTACCGGAAAAATGATGCGGGCAAATGGGAATACGCCCTGACGCTGCCCGTGGGGACAAGCGGCCTGTTCCGCTTCCCGGACGGCAGGGAGATCAGCTTGCACGAAGGCGGTCAGCTTTTGAAGGAGGAATAAAGGATGCACCTCGCAGTGGAAAAGAAACGGGAGGTTTACTCCCTGATTACAGGCGTGACCTACGCCAATGTCCCCAGCTGGTACGGCGCCACGCGTCGGGATCTGCACATGGACCTGATCGTGCCAAAAAACCGGGTCGGCCACGCCCCATGCCCCTGCATCGTGTGGTTTTGCGGCGGGGCTTTTCGCGTGATGGATCGCGCTGTCTGGATGCCGGAGCTGCTGCGCTTTGCCGAGGCGGGCTTTGTGGTGGCGAGCGTGGAGTATCGCACCGGAAACGAGGCGATCTTCCCCGCACCGCTCTGTGACGCCAAGGCGGCCGTCCGCTTTCTCCGCGCCCACGCCGGAGACTATTGTATCGACCCGGAGCGCATCGTCTCCGCGGGCGAATCCGCTGGCGGAGCCATCGCCTGTCTGCTGGGCGTCACCGGGGAGGATAAGTCACTGGATCAGGGCGACTGGCTGGAGCAGTCCAGCCGCGTTGCCGCTGTGGTGGACTATTACGGTCTTGCGGACATGACGATTTCCCTGAAGGACTTCGAGGGCAATAACGACGTGCCGCCCTGGATGCTGGAGGAGACGCTGGGCGTTCACTACACGCGTCGGCAGGCCGAGGCGGCCAGCGCTGTCAAGCGTGTGAGTCCTTCCGCTCCGCCGCACCTGATCCTGCAGGGACTCGACGATGCGGTGGTTTCTCCGAGCCAGAGCCGAAACTACTATGAAAAGCTAAGGGAAAACGGCGTCACGGCGGAGCTTCTGGAGCTGGAAGGCGCCCAGCACGGCGATGACCTCTTTTTCCAGGATGAAGTGAAGGACCGGGTGCTTCAATTTCTGCAAAGAACACTAAAATAGAAGAAAATGCTCAAAACGAGAGATACCGGCGGTTCTCTCGTTTTGCTACTATTGAGGCATGATAAACCTTCCAAACAATTATTAGGAGGCAGAACTATGGGTAAAGAAATCTATCACGCACTGTTGGATCCGGACTACCAGGATGTGTATGTGGACGTGGACGAGATCCGCACCCGCAAAGCGCCCAACGGCGAGGAGATCACCTATCGCTATCTTCACGGCGGTTTTCAGCAGAAGGGCGTCAAATTCAGCATCCACTTTCCGAAGCGGGACAGCTTCCGGGGCCGCTTTTTCCAGTATCTCTCTCCCTTCCCCGGACCGGACGAGGAGATGGCCAGCATTGGCAAGAGCGGCGGCGACGACGTCATCAGCTTCTCGCTCCTGAACGGCGCTTACTTCGTGGAGAGCAACATGGGCTGCAAGGTCATGTTCGGCCCCAACGGGGATGACAAAGACCGCTGGAAATCCAGTGCGGCCGTGGCAGAATTCTCCCGCAAAAAAGCCATGGAGATCTACGCCTGCCCCCGCCCGGCGGGCATCGTTTACGGCGGCAGCGGCGGCGGTTACAAAACCATGGCCTGCATTGAAAATACCGACGCCTGGGACGGCGCGGTGCCCTATGTGATCGGCTCCCCGGTGAGCCTGCCGAACACCATTACCATGCATGTTCAGGGCGAGCGCGTGCTGCGCCATGCCTTCCCCAAGATCCTGGACGCCCTGGATTCGGGCGGCAGCGGGGACATGTACGCCGGTTTAAGTGAGGACGAGGCCGCCATGCTGCGGGAGATGACCGATATGGGCTTCCCACCCCTGGCCTGGTACCCCGAGGCGCGGGGCCAGTTTGACGATGGCTCGCTGCCCGTTCTGGCTCCCTCTGTGAAGATGACCGACCCCGGCTATTTCGCGGATTTCTGGACGGTGCCCGGCTATCTCGGCGCGGAAGCGGGCAGCAACGCCCGCCGCGACCGCCTGCAGTTCAAGGGGAAAGTGCGCCGCGTGCATCTGCCCGGCGTTCCGGAGTCTCCGGATGAGGAGAACGAGCTGGAGAGCCGCAACGGTGTGGACGACGCCTGGAAAAAGATGCTTTCGGACGGCAAGGATGCCTGGATCGAGATGGAGACGCTCCCCGAAGGGGACGATCTCTATCTGCGCGGCGTGAACATCACCTTCCTCAGCGGAGAAGCCGCTGGCAAGCAGCTGCTACTGGGCGGCATGGAGCGCGACCGCGTAAACGGCGGTGGATTTCTCACCATCGGCATGTGCTATGGCCTGGACGATATTCCCGGCGTTGTCGGCAAGGTCAGGCCAGGCGATGAGCTGATGCTGGACAACTCCGACTACATCGCCATCCAGTCCTACTACCGCCATCAGGTGCCTGCGGACTTAAGCTTCCATGCCTGGGATCAGTTCCGCAATGCGGACGGCAGCCCGGCTCTGCCCCAGCGGCAGAACGTCATGGGCTACGCCTTTACCGGCACCGGTACCGTGCAGGACGGAAATGCCCAGGGCAAGGTCATCGCGATCCAGTCCCTGATGGACGAATCCACCTGCCCCTGGTGCGGCGACTGGTATCGCGGCAAGGTACGCGAGAGCAAGGGCGGCGAGGAGGATTTCCGCATCTATTACATGCAGCGCTGTATGCACGGCGACATCGACGCCCTCGGCAACAACATGATCGTCAACTACAAGGGCGCGCTGCTGCAGGCGCTGCTTGACATGGCCGACTGGCTGCAGACGGGTAGGGATCCCCTGCCTTCCACCGTCTATGAGCGTGTGGGCGGCCAGATCATCGAGGAAGCGGACCCCATCGCGAGAAAGGGCATGCAGGCGGGCGTGACGCTCACGGCAAACGGGCAGAAGTGCTGCCATGTGAAGGCCGGTGGCGAATTCGTGCTCCGCGCGGAAATGACCGTACCGGAGGGCGCGGGCGAGATCACCTCTGTCCGCTATGATTTCAACGACAGCTGGAGCTATCCCACGCCGCCCGAGAATCTCTTCCCGGTTGAGGGCAGCTTTGTTAAGAGCGAGAAAAGCGGCGCGCAGCTCGCTGTGTCCGAGATCACCCATCGCTTCGACGAGCCCGGCACCTATTTCGTCTCCGTGCGCGTGACCAGCCAGAGAAACGGCGATGCGCATGATCCCTTCACGCAGGTGAAGAATCTGGACCGCGTGCGTGTGATCGTCGAAGAATAATTGTTCAATTTGATCAAAAACTCGCTATTTCAGATGTATCCTTGTGGATTTGATCCAAATATAATGAAAGCACATCAAATCAGAAACGCATAAAAGAGAGGAGCTTTCCCATGAACGAAGAAATCAACAACCCCGCTCCCGTGAAGGAAAAGGGCGTACCCTTCGGCAAATTGATAGCCTGGTCCCTGCGCGGCGGTTCCACGGGCGTGGCCATGCTGATCCTTAGCTATCTGACCATCTTTGCGGTAAAAACGATGAGAATGCCCGCCGCTCTGGTGGGCGGCCTGCTGCTGGCCAGCAAGTTCATCGACGGCGTCACCGACCTCTTCGCCGGTCTCATCATCGACCGCACCAACACCAAGATGGGCCGCGGCCGACCCTATGAGCTGTGCGTGATCGGCATGTGGCTGACCACCGTGCTAATGTTCATGGTGCCTGAGAGCGCCACCGTGGTGGTCAAGAGCATCTGGATTCTGGTCATGTATCTCTTCGCCAACTCCATTTTCTATACCTTCCTCAACGCCAACAGCACCGTTTACATGGTGCGCGCCTTCTCCTCCCAGAAGGAATATGTTCAGTTGTCTACCTACGGCGGCGTGGTCCCGATGCTGATCGTACTGATCTTCAACGTCCTCTTCCCCACGCTGATGGGCACCATGGCCACCAGCCAGGGCGGATGGGTCAAGCTGGTGCTGATCTTCGCTGTTCCGTTGACGGTGCTGGGTATGCTCCGCTTCTTCGTCATCAAGGAGACCAACGACGTGGACGTGAGCGCCGAAGGCGATAAGGTGAACCTCAAGGAAGTCTTTCAGCTTCTGAAGAAAAACCGTTATATCTACATTATTGCGCTGGCCACTCTGGTCATTAACCTGCTTACCAACATGGGCACCGGCGTCTTCTACTTCACAGAAATTGTGGGCAATGTGAAGCTGATGAGTGTGCTGGCCGTCAGCCAGGTCATCGTTCTTCCTCTTATGTTCATCTTCCCCCAGATGCTCAAAAAGATGTCCGTTGCCAAGTTGGTCCGCATTGGCCTGCTGGTGGGCGCGGCCGCCGGTATCGTGAACTTCTTCGCCGGCAGCAATATGATCCTGCTGGTGATCGGCGCGATTCTCACCGGCGTTGGCTCTGTCCCCGTCACCATGCTCGCTGCGCTGATGATCATCGAGTGCGCGGATTATAACGAGCACATCGGTCTGAGCCGTATGGAGGGCTCTCTCGGCGCGGTCAACGGCTTTGCCGGCAAGGTGGGCGCCGGCATCGGCGCGGGCATCCTCGGTATTCTGATCGGCCTGGCCGGTTATGACGGCAACCTGGCCGTACAGCCCGACTCTGCCATTACCATGATCCGCCTGCTGTACTCATTGATTCCCGCAGCGCTTAACGTGGTCATGTACCTGGTCTTCCGCCTGTACAACCTGGATAAGAATATCTCTCAGATCCGCGCGGAGAACGAGGCCCGGCGCGCCGAAGCCTGATCCCTTTTCACTCCTCGACTTGAATCAGCGGTGAGCATTTGCCCACCGCTGTTTCTTTACGAAAAAAGGAAAATGGCATATAATGCTCCCAAAGGAGCGTGATCCGGGATGAAAATTGCGCAGAAAAATGTGGAAACCACCCTGGCGATCCTGCAGGGCCAGGTCTTTGCCGCCTGCCGTATGGGTGCCTGGTGCTTTAACGACGAGAAAGATTTGTATATCAGCACCGCTCCCCATCAGGAGGAATACCATCTCTTCCTGCGTGCGGGCGGCGTTCTGGATCAGGCGATCGGGCTGAAAGATGCAGAACCCGTTCCTCATATTCTCGGCGGCACGCTGGGGCTCGTCTGGGTCGCGGAGTGGGTGCACCTTCAGGAGGGCGGACCCTATCTTGTGATCCTCGGCCCGGTCTATCTGAAAAACACTTCGGTAGAGAAGAGCCTCCAGGCGCTGGACCGCCAGGGGATCTCCCAGCATCTGCGGCGGCAGTATCTCAACGTTCTGGGAGACGTGCCGGTGCTGCGCTTTGATATGCTGCGGCAATACGCCTGCATGATCCACTATACCTGCTACCTGGAATTGGCAAGCCCGGTCATGCTGGCACATGGCAAGGACCCGACCAATGAGCAAAATGCCGATGCTGCTCAGGCTGGAAGCCGGAACGATTATCAGCGCATGGCGGCCTATGAGGAGATACTTCTGCGGCATTTGGGAGAGGGGACGCAGCCCCCGGAGGAATCGCCTTCCTTTTCCGGGGAACTGCAGGATTTCGATATCCGCGACACGCTTCGTCTGATCAAGGACAACATGCTGATTTTCACGGGGCTCTGCGCCCGCACCGCCATCCGCAGCGGCGTGCCGGTCTATACCGCAAAAAAGCTGGAGAGCGAATGGGTCAGCCGGATCGAGGCGGCGCGCAGCTTCCCGGAGGCCCATCGGCTTCGTGAAGCCATGTATAACGCGTTCCTGCGCCAGGTGCGGCAGACCCGGGAGAACACCGGTCTTTCCAAGGCGGTGCGAGATTGCCGCAGCTACATTCAGGCCAATTACATGAACGAGATCACGCTGGAAGATCTAGCCCGGCACTGCGGCTACGCGGAATACTATCTCTCCCGGAAATTTGCCAAGGAAACCGGCATGAAGATCAACGACTATATCCACAGCGTGCGCGTTGACGCCGCAAAGGTTCTGCTGGTAACCACATCCCGGGAGATCCAGGAGATCAGCGATCTGCTGCATTTTGGCAATCGCAGTCATTTTGACCGAGTGTTTCGACAGCATGTGGGCGTATCCCCGGCAAAATTCCGCGAACAGGGCGGGCAAATTCAACTGTCAAAGGAGTCGACATGAAGCTTAAGCCACTCGATCAATACATCGACTTTATCGAAGCCGTTCAGACCTGCGCGGCAGATGTGTATTTCTGCTCGGAGGAGGGTGACCGGCTGAATCTGAAATCCACGCTGTCACAGTTTTTGTTTGCCAGCATTTGCGGAGACCGGGATTATCTGAGGGGTGGAACCGTCCGGTGCCAGAACAGCACCGACTATGACAGGCTCTCTTCCTATCTGGTGGAAAGTGAAGACGAAAGGAGAACAGAAAATGAAGGCTGAGTCCCAAATCCCGGAAGAACTGATGCGTCTCATCGGCGCCGGTATGCAGGAGCGGATGAAAAAGGAACAGGCGGACAAGGTAAAGAACTATCGGATCCTCAACACCTGCGCGAAAAGGGGTGGGATCCTGTTCACGGGCTCTTCGCTGATGGAGCAGTTTCCGGTCTGCGAGCTGGCCATGGACGCCGGGATCACGCTCCCGTTATACAACCGCGGCATTGGCGGCACTACCACCGACGATTTCCTGCGAGAGATCGACACGGTGCTGCTGAATCTGGAGCCGTCCAAGGTGTTTCTGAACATCGGCACCAACGACATGACCGACCGGATCTACGGTGAGCACTGGATGGAGCATCTGCGTGATAACTACGATACCATACTGCGTATCGCCCGGGAGAAGCTGCCCGAGGCGGAAATCTTCTGCATGGCCTATTATCCCGTGAACCGCCATCTGTCGGGGCAGAACGAATGGCAGTCCTCCATGCTCAAGGAGCGAACGGCGGAGAATATCGCAGCGTGCAACGCTCGCGTCAAAGGCCTTGCAGAGCGATACGGCTGTCGATACATCGACGTGAACCAAGGACTTTGCGATGAAACTGGGGAGCAGAAAGAAGAGTTTGCCATTGACGGCGTTCACATGTATGCCAGCGCTTATCGCATCGTTTTCGAGAACCTCAAGCCCTATCTTGTATGATGTTCAAAATCAGCCCGGCCGAGCGAAGGCCGGGCTATTTTTTATACAGATACCCAGTAAAAAGTCAGACGATCTTTGCGGCCAGATTTGCACCATGCTTCGTTGAAGCTCTTGACCATATATTTCCATTATGCTCTGCGGGCTTCGCCTCGTCTGACACAAATCTGCCTCGCAAATCTTAGTCTGTTTTCTATCAGGTCTCTGTCTCACACCAAAAATGACATGGAAAAGCGAATCTGTATCTATCTTCTTCCCGAAGAATCCGTATAATGAATCTGGAAAAGATGCGTAAGGGGAGAATCCGATGACGAACTACATGAATACGAGTTTAAGTGCCCGGGAGCGGGCGGAGCTGTTGCTGAAGGAAATGACCCTGGACGAGAAGATCGCCCAGCTGACAGGCGTGTTCGCTGTCAGGGGCCGGGAAGAAGAGATGTCCGCGTTTTTTAAAAACGGCATTGGGCAGATCAGCACGCTGGGCTTTCGCATGTGCGAGAGCATCGAGGAGGCTGCCGCCTGGCAGCGGCAGCTGCAGACTCTGGTGATGGAGTCGAGTCGTCTGCACATCCCCGCCGTCTTCCATATGGAAGGCGTGAACGGGGCGTTGCTGCAGGATACCACTGCCTTTCCCTCCGGGGTCAACCGTGGCGCGGGCTTTGACCCGGAGCTGGAGCAGGAGATCGGCGAGATCGTCTCCCGCCAGGAGGCGGCCTTCGGCTTCACCCAGATTCTGGCCCCGGTGCTGGACATCTCCCGGGATTCCCGCTTCGGCCGCCAGTCCGAAGCCTATGGCGAGGATCCCACTCTGGCAGCCGCGCTGGGCGCCGCCTACACCCGCGGCATTCAAAAGACTGAGACGGCAGGCCGTCAGCCCGAATCCGCCGCCAAGCACTTCCTGGGCTTCCACCGTGGCGCGGCGGGCATTCACGGCGCAGATGTGGAGATCGGTGAAGGCCTTCTGCGGGAGGTCTACGCCAAGCCCTTCCAGGCCGCTATCAGCGAAGCCGGCCTTCGCGGCGTGATGCCCTGTTACTGCTCCATCAACGGCCTGCCCGTGCATGCCAGCCGAAAGATCCTGACCGGGCTTCTCCGGGAGGAAATGGGCTTTGACGGTGTCACAGTATCAGACTACAGCGGGGCGGAAAACACCTATAACGTGCAGGGTACGAGCGAGAGCCTGGCCGAGGCCGGCTACCGCTGCCTGAAGGCCGGTCTGGACGTGGAGCTGCCCATGCCTGCGGCTTTTGCTGCGATGAAGGAGCTTTTTGAAAAGGGTGAGGCAGAAGAGGACGTTCTGAACACGGCCGTGTTGCGGGTGCTGGAGGCCAAGTTCCGCATGGGTCTCTTTGAAAATCCCTATGCACTCGAGGGCACAGAACTGGAAAGCACGATCCACCACAGCCATGACGACCAGGTCTCCTTCCGGGCTGCGCAGCAGAGCATCGTCCTGTTGAAGAACAAGGGCGTCCTGCCGCTGACAGGCAAGGAAAAAACCATCGCGGTCATCGGCCCGGCTGCCAACAACGCGCGCTATTATTTCGGCGGCTACACCCACCTGAGCATGGTGGAGGCCATGTATGCCGCCATGAACTCCATGGCCGGGACGGGCGGCGGCGGAGACAGCAGCAAGGCCGAGATGGAGCGCGTCCCCGGCACCAACGTGCAGGCAGACGAGACCGAAGAATTTAACCAGGTGCTGCGCAAGCTGGAGCCTGGATGCCGCAATCTCCTCCAGGTGCTGCGCGACGAGCTGCCTGAGACAAGAATCCTCTACGCTCCAGGCTACCACAAGGCCGGCGCCGATGAGTCGCTTTTCCCCGAGGCTTTGGAGCTCGTGAAGCAGGCCGACGTGGTCATTCTGACCCTGGGCGGCAAGAACGGCTCCGGTTCCATTGCCACCATGGCCGAGGGCGTGGACGGCACCGACATCAATCTGCCCGCCTGCCAGGACGCCTTTATCCGCGAAGCGGCGAAATACGGTAAGTCCATGATCGGCGTACACTTTGACGGCCGTCCCGTGTCCTCCGATATGGCGGACGAAAAGCTGGACGCCTTGATTGAGGCCTTTACCCCCGCCAAGTTCGGCGCGGAGGCTGTCGTTAATGTGCTGCTGGGCAAGTATAATCCCTCCGGCAAGCTGCCTCTCAGCGTTGCCCGCAACGCCGGACAGATCCCCATCTATTACAACCACCCCAACGGCTCCGGCTGGCACCAGGGTCCCAGCATCGGCTTTTCCGACTATGTGGACTGCTCCCACAAGCCCCGCTGGTGCTTCGGTCATGGCCTGAGCTACACCGGGTTTGCGTATTCCGATCTCATGATCGGCAAAAAAGAAGTCAGCCCCCTTGAGGAACTGACGGTTTCGATGAAGCTGAAAAACACCGGCAGTATCGCCGGCACGGAGATCGTGCAGCTCTATCTGCGGGATGTGCACGCCACCATGACCCGTCCCTGCAAGGAACTGCAGGGCTTTGCCCGCGTGGAGCTGCAGCCGGGCGAGGAGAAGGCCGTCAGCTTCACTGTCGCACCCAGCCAGATGGCCTTTGTGGACGAGGACGGCAAGTGGAAGATCGAGAAGGGCGAGATCGAGGTGCAGCTCGGCTCCTCCTCCGAGGATATCCGGCTGCGGGGCAGCTATTTTGTGACAAATGACGCCTGGCTCGAGGGTCGCGACCGCGCCTTCTATGCCAAAGTCGAAATCAAATAATACGGGGGTATTCTCATGAATTTGAAAAACAGCCAGTGGATCACCACAGCGCGGGACCTGGGCGACGTATGCCCGGTGTTCCGTAAGCGCTTCATTGCGGAGAAGGAAATCCTCTCCGCCGCCCTGGAGATTACTGCCCTCGGCGTCTATGAGGCGGAGCTGAACGGACGGCGTGTGGGCGACTTCGTCCTGGCCCCGGGCTGGACCAGCTACGATCACCGCCTGCAGGTGCAGACCTATGATGTGACAGAGTTGCTCCGGAAAGAAAATGAACTGCGTGTTACGCTCGGGCGCGGCTGGTTCCGTTCTCCCATGCCGGGCTTTGTGGATTCGGAGGACAAACAGCATCGGTACGATCAGCCCTGCGGCCTGATCGCACGTCTGGAAGTCCACTTTGCAGACGGCAGTGAGAGCGTTCTCAGCAGCGACGAGAGCTGGGAGTTTGCCGAGAGCCCGGTCCGTTTCAGCGAGATCTACGACGGCGAGCGCTATGACGCGGCCTTTGCCCCCAAAGATTGGGAGGCGGCCCGGCTGCTGAACTGGACGAAGGAGATCCTGATCCCCCAGGAGGGCGAAGAGATCCGGGAGACGGAGCGCGTGGCCGCCAGGGCCGTGCTGCATACCCCGGCCGGAGAGACGGTGATCGACTTCGGCCAGGAGGTCACAGGCTATGTGGAGTTCGCCGTGACGGCCCGAGAGGGCGACGAAGTCCGCTTCACTCATGGGGAAATGCTGGACGCGGAGGGCAATTTCTATAACGCCAATTACCGCAGCGCCAGGGCAGAGGTGCTCTTCCGCTGCAGGGAAGGAAACCAGATCTGGCACCCGCGCCTGACCTTCTTCGGCTTTCGCTATATCAAGCTGCTGTCGTGGCCGGGAGAGGTGAAGGTGGAAGACTTCACCGCCGTCGTCGTTCACTCGGACATGAAGCGTACGGGCTGGCTGGAATCCGGCGATGCGATGCTCAATCAGCTCTTTTCCAACATCGTCTGGGGCCAGCGCGGGAACTTCCTGGACGTGCCCACCGACTGCCCCCAGCGGGATGAGCGTCTGGGCTGGACGGGCGACGCGCAGGTCTTCGTCCGTACCGCGTCCTATCTCTACGATGTGGAGCGTTTCTTCCGCAAATGGCTGCGGGATCTGGCCGCTGACCAGCGCGAGAGCGGCGAGGTCGGCGAAGTGATTCCCGATATGCTGCCCACTTACCCCGGTAGCGCCGCCTGGGGCGACGCGGCGGTCATCTGTCCCTGGACGATCTACCAGACCTACGGCGATCGGAGCGTTCTGGACGAACAGTTCGAGAGCATGAAAAAGTGGGTGGATTACATTTCCGGCGAGGGCTGGGAGAAGCATTTCCACTTTGGCGACTGGCTGGGCCTGGACGCCCCCAGCGGCAGCTACAAGGGCTCCACCCGGGACGGCTTCATCGCCGCAGCTTTCCGTCTCCACGCAATCGAGCTGCTAGGCAAGGCAGGACGTCTGCTGGGCAGGGAGGTTCATGCCTATCAGGACTCGTACATGGCCTTTATCGAACGCTTCCGGAAAGACTATCCCGACTATCGCACCCAGACGGAGCATGTGCTGGCCATTCATTTCGGCCTTGCGGAAGATCCGCAGAAAACTGCCGACGCGCTGGCTGACCTGGTCCGCGATGACGGGAAGCAGCTGCGCACCGGCTTCGTAGGCACGCCCTATCTGCTGCATGCGCTCTCCGACTACGGCCACGCGGATCTGGCCTGGGACCTGCTGTTGCGCAAAACCTATCCCGGCTGGCTCTACTCCGTCACGAAAGGCGCTACCACGATCTGGGAACACTGGGACGGCGCGAAGGAAGACGGCAGCTTTTGGAGCACGGATATGAACTCCTTCAATCACTACGCCTACGGCGCAGTGGCGGACTGGATCTTTGAAAAGGCCGCCGGCATCCGGCATGAGGAGAATGCTCCCGGCTTTGCCGCTCTTGTTTATGAGCCGCATCCCGATCCCCGGATCGGATTTCTCAAGGCGGAGCTGGAGACCCGGCACGGGACCATCCGTGCAAGCTGGCGCTATGAAGATACCGGCATTCGGTATGAGCTGGAGACGCCGGTTCCTGCCTTGGTACGCCTTGGCGGTGAAGATCGGTATGTCATGTCCGGCAGCTATACATTTTGGAGTATCCATTCAATTCCCGAAAAGGAGCATACAATAGGCTTTTCGGAAAGAAGCAGCTGAGAACAGAAAAGAGCCTGCAGGCCTTATAAACCCTGCAGGCTCTTATCGTACGTCAGATTTCTCGCATCTGTCCATCCGTCAGCACGTCGATCATGAGCAACCAGATTTTTTGCTCACCGGCCCATTGAAGCAGCAGTGTAATCCTGTTTTCTTTTTTCTGTTCCATCATTTCACATCTCCTTTCTCTGTTTTTTTATCAGCCGCAGATGTTCTTTTAATTCTTTGCAAATCTTTTGTCGTCTGGTCTACCCGCTGATGATACAGACGTTTTATGTTATGGTATCACGCAAGATACTATGTTAGAAAAATCTGCGTACTTGATATGAATTTGAAATACGGTACGATATAAATACCAGGAACAAAACAACGATCATGAATTACAAGAAGGGAAAAGAAAATGAAGAAGACGTTTGGAGCAAAAATTGGATTTGTACCGTATGCGTCAGTGATTATCGGAACGTATGATGAGAATAACAACCCGGATGCTATGAATGTGGGCTGGGCTATGCAGGTTGGTTCAAAGGAAGTTGCAATCAACATTATCCAGCATAAGACTTTGGACAATTTGAAGATCAATAAGGCGTTTACGATGGCATTTGTGACCAAAGAGACTTTGGTGGCATCGGATTATGTTGGCCTTGTGTCGGCAGCCACGGTACCGGACAAAATCAAAAGATCCGGACTGACCTGTGTCAAATCCCCTTATGTAAATGCTCCGGAATTTGAAGAATATCCGATGACCTTCCATTGCGAGGTGATTTCGATCAAAGAGGAATTTGGTAATACCAGAATCGTGGGCAGAATCAAGGAAACTACCATTGATGATCAATATATCGGGAAGGATGGAATTCCTCAAGTTCGTAAAATGAATATTGTGTGGTTTGAAGATACAAGCAAAGATTACATTATGATGGGAGAAACTGCCGGTAAGGCTTTTTCTATTGGAAAAACTCTGATGAAATAAAGCATTCGTATCAGTTCCGGATTGCACCAAAGGGAAATACCAACCAGAAAATGGAGAAGAGGTAATTGTTATGTGAGGGACAGAAGTCTGTAAAGGCAAAGAAACAATGATCAGGCGTGAAGAGATATTCGAATATGTGAAAAAGAAATATGAAGTGGTGGAGGATTATCCTCTGCCAACTGCTCCGACTTTTCCGGTAATGAGACATCCAGACACCCGCAAGTGGTTTGCGATTATCATGGATGTTCCGAAGGATAAGCTGGGATTGACCGGACAACAGAGGGTGGATGTTATCAATGTAAAACTAAGTGATGCTCTGCTTGTGGATGTAGTGACGCGGCAGGACGGATATTTCAAAGGATATCATTTTAACCGTGGAAATTGGATCTCCATCCTTCTTGATGGAACGGTTCCTTTCGAAGATATCTGCAGATGGATTGATGAAAGCTTCCTCGTAACGGCTTCCAAACAGAGAAAGCAGGAGTATCGTCCACCAAAAGAATGGATTATTCCGGCGAATCCGAAGTATTACGATACAAAACACGCGTTTGATGAGAAAAGCGAAATAGACTGGAAGCAGGGGACAGGAATCAAAACGGGTGACATCGTGTTTATGTACGTAACCGCCCCGGTATCGGCTATTCTCTATAAATGTAGGGTTACGCGGACAAATATCCCTTACGACTATACGGATGATCATCTTACGATCAGATCAATCATGAAGATCGAACTTCTTGAGCGGTTTAAGCCGGACAGGTTCACATTTCATGTTTTGAAAAATGAATATGGCATTTATGCTGTCAGAGGGCCGAGAGGTGTGCCGTATTCTTTAAGCGAGGCGCTGAAATCCTGCTGCGATGTATAGAAAGCGAGGCAGATGTAAAGCATTTCATAAAAACATATTTTCTGAATTGATAAAGAAGCGGGACTGATATGGCAGTGGCTTTTACGGTCACTGTCTTTTGCTTTATGCTGATTTAAAGCTAATCAGTGTTGCATATAGCGTTGCGGGAAAACCCATAATTAAGGATGGTTCGTCCAGCAGATAGATTTCCGGGTTCATGGCATAGACAGACGCAAACGCGATTTTCTGCTTTTCTCCGCCGGACAGCTGAAAAATATTACGAGCCCGAAGTTTCTCTATTTGCAAATCTTTTGTCGTCTGGTCTACCCGTTCCTCCAGAACGTAAGTCGTTAGTACGACTGGGCAGTTACAAGCCCATGGCCTTTAAGTCGTGGGTAGTTGACCTTATTTTCTTGCCAGGACCGTGATCCATGGTTTACCTGGATGACGGTCTGTAGTGACCTCCGGGAATCCTGCCTTATTAAGTGCCCTCGCGATCTGCTCCGGGGTATAACAGGCCATGCCGTCGATAATACCCTCGAACTTCTTGCCAGCGGCATCTTTGCCGTCGGATTCGTTACAGATAAGGAAGAAGCCATCCGGTTTCAAAATATTCGCTATTTGCGCGAAACATCTTTCGATCCCCGGCCAGAAGTAAATGGTCTCAAAGGCAGTGGCAAGATCATAGCTGTTTTCTTCAAACCGCAGGTTCGACACATCGCCCTGCTGCACCGTGCAGCGTCCTCTGACTATCATGACTTTTTTATATTGTGCCGCTTTTTCCACGGAAAGAGGCGAGTAGTCGATCGCCGTCAGCCGGGCATCCGGATAGCGTCTGAGCAGTTCTCCGGCGTTACGCCCCGCACCGCATCCCAGCTCAATAATTTCCTCTGGTGTAACTTCAGATAGGAGTGGCAAACGATTCTATCCTGATATTCCAGATAAAAAGCTTGACAGAATTAATGTAATAATATATATTACAACTAAAGAGCGTAAATTGCAGGCGGAAAATTTTAACAGATGATGGTGATGTAAGGTATGCGAGGAGGAAAGTATATGGATGCTCAAAGCTGTCTTAATATTCTGCGGGGAATCAAGGATGTGGCCTTTGCCACGGTGAATGATGAGGGAAAACCGGAGGTCCGGATCATCGACGTGATGATCGTAGAGCAGGATAAGCTGTATTTCTGCACAGGGCGCGGAAAAGATTTTTACCGTCAGCTCCTGAAACACCCGGACGTTGCTGTCACCGGCCTCAACAAGGATTTTCAAATGGTCCGGCTGTCGGGTAAGGCAGAAAAACTTGCGGATCAGAGACAGTGGATTGACCGTATTTTCGAGGAAAATCCGGTGATGAACGGCGTGTATCCGGGAGAAAGCCGCTATATTCTGGAACCGTTCTGTATCAGCAAAGGAGAACTGGAATTCTTTGATCTCGGAAAAAGCCCGATTTATCGCGAAAGCTTTGTGTTTGGCGGGGAGGAAGCTTCGGACGAGGCGCTGCAGGAAAAAGGGAAAGAGGCAATAAGCTGTCGTGCACCGCGTGAAAAGGGTTTCCTGATCACCGACGCCTGTATTGGCTGCGGAAAGTGTATGCGCGGCTGTCCGCAGCAGTGCATTACGAAGGGAACACCATTTCTGATCCATCAGGAGAACTGCCTGCACTGCGGACTCTGCTTCGAGAACTGCCCGGTTCAGGCAATCGTGCACAGAGGAGAATAAGATGCTGAAGGATATTTGGATCTTACTAACCACAAGATGGGATTTTTTCGGAAAACTGCTCCTAGAGCATATCGCGATTTCGATCGCGGCAATTCTGATTGCCATTGTGTTCGGAGGACTTGTCGGGATTCTGATCAGTGAATATCAGAAGAGCGCGAAGCCGACACTTGGCGTTATTAACTTTCTCTATACCATACCCTCGATTTCGATGCTGGGCTTTCTGATCCCTTTTTCCGGAATCGGTAATGCGACGGCAGTGATTGCACTGACCATCTATGCGTTGCTCCCGATGGTGCGGAATACGTATACAGGCATGACCAACGTGGATCCTGCGATCCTGGAAGCGGCAAAAGGTATGGGCAGCACGAAGAAACAGATTCTGTTCCGTGTGCAGCTTCCGCTGGCGATGCCGGTGATCCTTTCCGGTATCCGGAACATGGTTACGATGACAATCGCTCTTGCAGGTATCGCGTCTTTCATCGGCGCCGGCGGTCTTGGCGTCGCGATCTACCGCGGCATTACAACGAATAATGCGGCAATGACGATTGCGGGCAGCCTTCTGATTGCCATTCTGGCCCTTATAGTGGATTTTCTTCTAGGCTTTGCGGAGAAGAGACTGAACTTGCATGGAAAGAAGGCAAAAAAACAAAACCGGATCATGGCTGTGACAGCTGTCGCTTTGATTGCCTGCCTGATTGCAGGCATCGCGATTCCCCGCCGGAGCAATAAGGTGATTCATCTGGCTACGAAGCCGATGACCGAGCAGTACATCCTCGGAGAGATGCTGAAAACGGTAATTGAACAGGATACGGATCTGACCGTAGACCTGACGCAGGGTGTCGGCGGCGGTACATCCAACATTGAACCGGCTATGGAGAGCGGGGAATTTGATCTCTATCCGGAATACACCGGAACCGGCTGGAACATGGTTTTGAAGCGGGACAGCCTGTATTCGGAGGATCAGTTCGAGAAACTGCAGAAAGAATATCAGGACAAGCTGAGTCTTACCTGGGATGTGATGCTGGGCTTCAACGATACCTACGGCATTGCAGTCCGGAAAGAGATTGCGGACCAGTATGGACTTAAGACTTATTCCGACCTGCAGAAAGTCAACGGAAAGCTGGTTTTCGGCGCTGAGTACGATTTCTTTGAGCGGCAGGACGGCTATGACAAGCTTTGCAGCACCTACGGACTTACTTTCAAATCGACCAGTGACATGGACATGGGATTGAAATATCAGGCAATAAACAGCGGAAAGATCGATATCATGCCTGTGAATACGACAGACGGGCAGCTTTCCCAGGCGAATGTCACAGTGCTTCATGACGACAAACAAATGTATCCGTCTTATCAGTGCGGTATTGTCGTTCGCCAGGAGATCCTTGACAAGTATCCGGAGTTGGATATGGCACTGCAGAAATTTGACAAAATTCTGACAGAATCCGATATGCAGGAAATGAATTACAAAGTAGAAACGGAAAAGAAGGAGCCTGCAGATGTTGCGAAGGCATTTCTGACGGAGAAGGGGCTGGTGAAATAAAAGATGAATACAGCAATTGAGTTCCGGCATGTCCGGAAATCGTACGGGGATACCGTCATTATCCCGGATTTAAATCTTAAAATCGGTAAAGGCGAATTTATCACCATCGTCGGTTCCTCCGGATGTGGCAAAACAACGGCACTGAAAATGATCAATGGTCTGATTCAGCCGACGAGCGGTGACATTCTGGTCGATGGAGAAAATATCCGGAACAAGGATCTGATTGCGCTGCGCCGCAGGATCGGCTACGCAATTCAGGGAAGTGTTCTATTTCCCAATATGACGGTAGAGCAGAATATCTCTTATGTTCCGAGCCTTCTGAATAAGAAGGATAAAGAAAGGACAGCAAAGGCAGTGGACAAATGGATGCAGATCATCGGACTGGATCCATCTATGAAGGAGCGCTACCCCTCAGAGCTTTCCGGCGGACAGCAGCAGAGGGTCGGGATTGCCAGAGCGCTTGCGGCCTCTCCGGATATTATGCTTATGGATGAGCCCTTTGGCGCGGTGGATGCGATTACCAGGGAACAGCTCCAGAAGGAGCTGAAGGAGATTCATAAGAAAACAGGAATCACGATTCTCTTTGTCACGCATGACATTGAAGAAGCCTTGAATCTCGGTACAAAGGTACTGGTGATGGATCACGGAGAAATCCAGCAGTTCGGGATGCCGAAGGAATTGCTCGAGAAACCGGCGACAGATTTTGTGAAGAAGCTGGTCGAGAAACAGCGCAGGATGTGCTTCCTTCCGGAAGGGAAGTTGAAGGACTGCGAGTACTGCGGCGCGGCATGCGGAGAAGTCGCAGGCTGAGACGGCGGAAAAAAGTTTTCCTTATATTATGGGAGGAGCACCTGATGTATTTTTTTAATCCAGATAGGATCATGACAGATGATTCGAAAATGAGCTTTGATCAAAAAATTTCTGTGCTGCAGGAACAGCTTGCAAACGCGGATGCGGTTGTGATCGGAGCGGGGAGCGGTCTTTCGACTGCGGCAGGATATACCTACTCGGGAGAACGATTCGAGAAATATTTTGCCAATTTTGAGAGAAAATATGGGTTTCGGGATATGTATTCCGGAGGTTTCTATCCGTATCAGACGATGGAAGAATTCTGGGGATACTGGTGCAGGAATATCTGGATCAACCGGTACGCACCAATCCCGTCAGATCTCTACGGGCGGCTGCTTGCACTGGTAAAGGATAAAGATTATTTTGTCCTGACGACCAATGTGGATCATTGCTTTCAGAGGAGCGGTTTCGATAAGAAGCGCCTTTTCTATACACAGGGTGATTATGGCTTGTTCCAGAGCAGTTCCCCTGGAAAAGAGGCGAAGAAAAGGACCTACGATAACTACGAGGTCATCCGCAGGATGATCCTTTCGGAAGGATATCAGATCGAAAAGAATGGAGAACTGATAGTCCCGAAAGACACGAAGGTCAGAATGACGGTGCCGTCTGATCTTGTTCCGGTGTGTCCGGATGATGGAAAATTGATGACTACGAATCTTCGCTGCGACGACAGCTTTGTGGAGGATGAGGGCTGGCATCAGGCAGCAGAGCGGTATCAGGAATTCCTGCGCCGGCACGAACGGCTTCGCGTTCTGTATCTGGAACTTGGGGTCGGCATGAATACGCCCGTCATCATAAAATTTCCATTCTGGGAATACACAAAGAAGAATCCGAATGCCTTCTATGCGTGCGTAAACCTGGGCGAAGCTGGCTGCAGCCGGGAGATCGTGAAGAGGAGTGTCTGCATTGATAAGGGAATCGGAGAAGTTTTGAATATGCTTGACATACAGACTTAATTTGTTAATCTGACGAGGTCAGATTTCCGGTTACAGGAGGAAGATGATATGAATGATAATGAACAGATGGACAAACTTCATTTTCTGATTAAGTGTCTGGAAGCAGAAATGCCGGAGTATGCGGGATATGCTCTTCCAGATGACCCGAAGCAGGCATTTGATCTCTATCGGGCACTCTGCAATGTCCGTATGCCGTCGGGGGATACCGGGCATACATTACCGGATGATTTTTATACGGTGCAGTCGGAAGTCTTAAAAGGCATCACCGTGGAGAAGGGAATCACTGAGGCAGCGGACCTGCCGCCGGCCGGGCTGGATCATCGTCTTTTTCTATGGCAGGGTGATATCACAACGCTTAAGGCCGATGCGATTGTGAATGCTGCCAATTCCCGGATGCTCGGGTGCTTCTCTCCGCTGCATGGCTGCATAGACAACATGATTCACACCATGGCAGGTGTGGAACTGCGGGAAAAGTGTTATCAGATCATGAAAGCGCAGGGGCATGAGGAGCCTACTGGCGAGGCAAAGATCACACCGGGCTATAATCTACCCGCGCGCTATGTGATTCATACGGTTGGACCGATTGTGTCCGGTTGGCTCACGGGGAAGGATAAGGAGCTGCTGGCCTCCTGTTATCGGTCGGTTCTTTCCACAGCTTCCGGTCATCAGCTGGAATCTGTTGCGTTTTGCTGCATATCCACCGGCGTTTTCCATTTTCCGCAGGACAAGGCGGCAGAAATTGCCGTGAGTACGGTAAGAGGCTGGCTTGATGAACATCCGGAGACCTCCGTGCATCGCGTCATTTTCAATGTGTTTAAGGAGAGCGACCGTGAAATTTACCGGGAGATTTTATATCCATCGGGTACAAATGCCCGGACGGGGCAAAATCAAAAGTGATGTAATATACGATAAAGGGAGAGGTTTTGTGCAGAGGTCAACGAGAGGTACGATAGAGGGAGAGGCTTTGTGCAGATATCAACGAGAGGTACGATAGAGGGGGAATTTTTATGCAGATATCAACGAAATTCACGATTGCGATTCACATCCTGGCGGCGGTGGAATATTTTGGCAAAGAGGAAAAGGTGACCAGTGATTTTCTTGCGTCAAGCATCGGGAGCAACCCGGTGATCATCCGGAACCTTATGTCGGATCTCAAAAATGCCGGGCTGATTGAAATCAAGAGAGGTCCGGGAGGCATTGCGATCACAAGATCACTGGATCAGATTACGTTTTATGATGTGTATGAAGCTGTGGAGAAGAACAAGGAAGATCTCTTCCACTTCCATGATAATACGAATCCTCTGTGTCCGGTCGGCAGGAATATTCACGCCGCGCTGTATGGCAAATTGCAGGATGTTCAGAAAGATTTTGAAGAAAGCCTGAAAAAGCATAGGCTCAGTGATGTGATCTCTGATCTCTACAAAGAAATAGAGATGGAGGAGGCAGAATGATTAAACCGATAGTAAAGGATGTATTTTTTCTCGGACAGAAATCTGAGGCAGCAACGAGGCAGGATCTGTCCGTCGGACAGGATCTCATGGATACCCTGCAGGCGAACCAGGATCACTGCGTCGGCATGGCGGCCAACATGATTGGAGTGAAGAAAAGAATCATCATTGTCAACATGGGCTTCATGAATGTCGTGATGTATAACCCTGTCATTGTGAGAAAAGACACGCCGTATGAGACGGAAGAAGGCTGTCTGTCGCTGCCCGGCGTACGGAAGACCACGCGGTATCAGAATATCGAAGTCGAATACTATGACAGCAGCTGGAAGAAGTGCCGCCAGACCTGTTCCGGGTGGACGGCACAGATCATCCAGCATGAGTGTGACCATCTCGCGGGGATTATTATATGAGTGCGCCGGAATCATGGAAAACGGCTTATCGCGAGCTGCTGGACACAATCATTCGTATGGGCTACCCGGAGGAATTCGGCAAGGCAATCGCAAAGAACCTTGGATCGGAAAAGACAATGCGCCGCATGACGGCATATCTGTATGCCGCAAAGCCGAGGACAGCGGAGGAAATCGCTGATGAGATGCTGGCAATCATGAGCAACCGTGAGCGGTGGATCGCAAAGAAAGAGGCGGAGACAGCCAACGCCAGATATAATGAGTTTCTTAACTATGGATTCGGTGAAGGTGACGAAGATGATTGATTGCATGTGATGCCGCTGCACAATATGAAATTTATCCTGATGAATCTTTTGGACGAAGGGGCAATTTCTGCCACGGATTTTGACGGATTCAGTGAGGAATTGAGGGGGTGCGTTGCTCACTTATATAGAATTCAGAGACCGCAGAAAAAAGTGAGAGGGTATTGCCATTTGTTAATGTGTAGCAGCAGAGAAAAAGAGTGCAAGGTCAAAAATAAGAGTGCAGGGCTTTAGACGATTATACAGTGGGAATCAGCATGCAGACCGTTCCGTTACCGTATTGCCGGAAGTTGTGCCGCCGAAGTAGTAGCGAATGCCGGAGCCGTTCGTTGAATCCCTGGGCTTATCTCTTGTAAATAGCTTCGAAAATACTCTCATCTGATTTCTCCTAAAAATGACATAAGAAAAGCACCGATCCGTGATATGGATTGGTGCTGGTAAAAGCACTTATTCGTTATCATTTGTGGCATTCAGTATAATATCAAGCATTTGCCTTGGAGTTACTATATATGGTTTTATAGGAAAATGCTTGATATTTCCGGTTACGAGATATGCATCTTCATCTTTTCTGGCCTGCATCGTAACTTCGTAGAACACTCTGTCTTTCGAATCCGGAAGATCAATATCCAGGTGTTCTTCAGAAATATCCAGTGCATGAGAAACAAACTCATCGATGATATCTTGGACAATTTTCGCTGTAAGATGAAACTTCGGTCGTAAAAGAACAGAACGGTATTCTTCAAGAATTTCTTTATTTACCAGAGGAACAATTACGTCATTGAATGTCAGGTTTACTATGCTTCCGGGGACGGATTTCCATTTTAGTGCTGCGGAAACCAGAACGTTGGTATCAATCACTGCAAAATATTTCACAGACACCTCACTTTCTGGCTTCTGCTATTTCGGCATTGATTTCATCAAGCGTCATATCCGAGATACCATTTTCTTCCGCAATCCGGCTGGCACGCTTCATAGCAGAGACGCCCTTGTTTTCAGATGCCTCATCAATTTTCATGCTGAAAGGGATGCCCCGATCTCTGACCAGTCTGGAGACACACATTCTCAGATAGGATGGCATGTCCAGACCCAGCTGATCTAAAATTTGAGTTGCCTCGGTTCGCTCGGTTTCGTCTGTACGGAATTGAACAAGTGTGTTTGCCATAAGAACACCTCCTTTTCTGATTTCATACTAGCACAAAGCAAATACAAATGCAATCATATGATTACAAAAATAGAATTCCCCGGTCATCATAAATCGATTCGCCGCTGTCATTTCCGCAGCGGATCGCCCGGTCAAGCCCCATGATCATGGCGACCGCGCCGTCGATTTTCTCCGTTGATTTCTCCTTATCAGCCTTGATGTTTCCTGCAGGGTCACGGCGGATGAAGATGTTATCCATCATCAAGCGGAGCACCGGACGGCCTGCTTCACCCATTGATTAAGTCTCAGCTGCCGGAAGGCGTTCTCCTCGCCGGCGGTCTGCTTTGCTGAGTTGCAGGCAGCTTCCACCATGTCGATTCCTACTGTGATACCAAGGGACGGATTCGCTTTCTTCCAGACGGCGGGGTCTGTCCAGTCATCGGATTCCTCCGCCCCGTAGATCACAGGGTAGAATGTCGGGTCGATTTTCCTGCCTTCGATGATGTCGAGCGCCTTCTGGTGGACTTCGTAGCAGATACTGTTCGTATCCGTCCCGGCGGTCGTGATAAGAAAGTAAAGCGGCTGGGTTCTGGCGTCCCCGGATCTTGCTTGTGACAATGATAGTTTATAGGTAAATCCGAGATGTTCCAAATGTGAGGCCATTACATATTAGCTTACAAATGTTATAATTAGGCAAGATAGGAGTGGTTTCCGGAATCATTAATGGTTTATACACATCGGAGAAACACGAGAAAGATATGATTGCTGAAAGGGAAGAGAAGGAAATAGTTGCCGCGGAGATTTCACTTGAGACAAAAGGAGAAAATGTCGGCAGCAGTAATATCGATGCAGAACAGCGACGGGAATTATGATGAGACTGAGCGTCGTATACTGAAATATGTAGTTCGTAAGCTGAACATCGATAAAGCTGTGTTCCTGGAATTGGAAAACAGTATCGTTACGCTTCTTGATCTTGAGAAAGAGCTGCAATGGATTAAGACGACAGATCGTCCTTATCTCACGATAGAAGCTATGGTTAATGAGATCACTGACCGGAAAAAAGTGAACTCTGAGAGCGTCAAGGATCTGATTGCGTTATAAGGAGGTCGGATATGCCATTACCTTTACTATTTATCGGAGTTGCGGCTGCTATGGGATCAGCAGGTGCTGTTCTGGAGCAGAAAAGCGAGTAGTGACGTCAGCTTTTCCTGTTTAGAGGTTATTTCTATTTTTCAAGAAAAAAGAAGCATGATGGATTCAGATACAGCCGGGGACAGGGCAGTGTTTCCCGGTTTTATTGATATGACCACGTCATTTTATAATTGACGCACAAAAGGGGACAATACGAGATGAACAAGCAGCAGCTGGCAGCAAAGATCTGGGAATCCGCGAACCGTATGCGGTCAAAGATTGAGGCCAATGAGTACAAGGATTACATTCTTGGATTTATTTTCTATAAATACCTCTCTGATAAAGAGGAGCACTGGCTCCTGCAGAGAGGATATGACGCAGAAAGTATTCGTGAATATGTCAATGAAGAGGCAGACGATGCCTATTCCAGCCGTACAAGTGCACAGCAGAGTCTTGGCTATTTTATTGCCTGGAAAGATCTGTTCTCGACCTGGATCCAAATGGGATCAGATTTTTCCGTTGATAACGTCCGCACAGGGCTGTCTTCGTTCAACCGTCTGATTTCAGAATCGCATAAGAAGGTTTTTGAGGGCATCTTCAATACTCTGGAGACCGGACTCTCCAAGCTCGGTGAGAATACAAAATCCCAGACCAAGGCGGTCAGTGATCTGATCCAGCTGATCAATGAAATCCCCATGAATGGAAGACAGGACTATGATGTGCTTGGCTTCATTTACGAATATCTGATCTCTAACTTCGCAGCCAACGCAGGGAAGAAGGCCGGAGAATTCTACACACCCCATGAGGTGTCCCTGCTCATGTCTGAGATCATAGCAAACCACCTGAAGGGTCGCGATGAAATTAAAATTTATGATCCCACCTCTGGTTCCGGAAGTCTGTTAATAAACATCGGCAGGACCGCGTCTAAATATATGGAAGACCCGAACAGGATCCGTTATTACGCGCAGGAGTTGAAAGCCAACACATACAATCTGACACGTATGAACCTTGTCATGCGAGGCATCCTTCCGGACAATATCGTGACCAGAAATGGCGACACCCTTGAAGAAGACTGGCCCTATTTCGATGAATCGGATCCACAGGGAACTTATGAGCCGCTATATGTGGATGCGGTCGTAAGCAATCCGCCATATTCTCAACGGTGGGATCCTTCCGGAAAGGAAAATGATGCCAGATACGCCCGTTACGGTCTGGCTCCCAAATCCAAGGCGGACTACGCTTTTCTTCTGCACGATCTCTATCACCTCAAGCCGGATGGCATCATGACCATTGTCCTTCCCCATGGTGTTCTTTTTCGCGGCGGTGAGGAAGGTACTATCCGCAGAAACCTGATCGAGCAGAACAATATCGATGCCATCATCGGTCTTCCTGCCAATATTTTCTTCGGCACCGGCATTCCGACGATTATCATGGTACTGCGTCAGAAGCGGGAAAGCACAGACGTTCTGATCATTGACGCCTCTAAAGGATTTGCCAAAGAGGGAAAAAATAACAAGCTGCGTGCATCTGATATCCGAAGGATTGCCGATACGGTGCGGGCACGCAGGACAACGCCGAAATATTCCCGTGTGGTGAGCCGCGAAGAAATCCGGGAAAATGATTACAATCTGAATATTCCGCGCTATGTGGATTCCTCTGAGGAAGCAGAGAGCTACGACATCTATGCTGCCATGTTCGGAGGTATTCCGGAGCAGGAGCTACACTGTTTTGACAGTTTCTGGAAGGTATTCCCGACGCTGAAGGACGAGCTGTTTGCAGGGGAGAACGGGTATCTTCATCTGTGCACAGAAAATATAAAAGATACGATCCGGAAGAATGCAGATGTCTGCCGGTTCCGTGACACATTCAGGGAGGCTTTTGAGGATCTTGGTGAAAAAATGGATACTGCCATCATAGACCAGGCCGAAACACTCTCTGTGCCAAAAATAGAGGAAGATCTGGCAGGGGAAATCTTCCGTCGCTTCCACGACATTCCGCTTCTGGATCCATACCAGGCTTACGAGATCTTTGAGGACCAGTTCTCTGTCATCGGCGGTGATCTGGAACTGATCCAGACAGAAGGATGGAAAGCAGTGAGCCAGGTGGATCCCAACATGGTAGTGAAGAAAAAGAATGGAAAAGATGTGGAGGTCCAGGAGGGATGGAAGGGACATATTCTGCCTTTTGATCTCGTTCAGAAAAACTGCCTGGCTGCTGAAAGGAAGGATTTATCGGATGAGGAGGAACAGCTTGCGGGGATCCCAGCATCCTACGAGGAACTGCTGGATGCGTTAAGTGAAGAGGAAAAAGAATCAATCTCGGACGCACTCAACGATAGCAATGATGAATTTGTGTTTAAAAATATTAAGACTGTTCTGAAAACACTAAAGGCAGACAGCGACGCCAGCCCTCAGCTGATTTCAACCTTGCAGAAGGCGGAGCGGCTGAATAATGAAGAGAAATCTCTGAAGAGTGAAATCAGGAAAAAGGCAGAAAGGCTGCATCTGGACACAAAGAAGACAATCGAAAATCTGACAGATGGGCAGGCCCGCATACTGCTTCACCAGAAATGGGCAAAGCCCGTGCTTGATGGAATCGCGTCTCTTTCCGAGACCATGTTGGAAAAGTTCTCCAAGGATGTAGAAGCGGCTGCAAATAAATATTCGGTAACCATGAATGATCTTGAAGCAGAGATTCATCAGACAGAAAAAGAGTTGTGTGATATGCTGGGAGATCTCACCGGATCAGAGTCGGATATGCAGGGTATCCGGGAACTACGTATTCTGTTAGGAGGTTCCGAAGATGAATAAGCGGAAAACACCGGCGATCCGATTCAAGGGATATCAAAATGATTGGGAACAGCGTAAGGTTGGTGAACTGACAAATGTCCTTTCAGCTTCTCGCGTCCATAAGGAAGAATGGGCTGAAGATGGTATTCCGTTTTTTAGGTCAAGCGATGTGGTTTCTGCTTTCAAAGGCACAGAAAATAAGAAGGCATTTATCTCGATTGAACTTTATGAGCAGTTGGCAAAGTCGTCTGGCAAATTAGAGAAAAATGATATCTTGATAACAGGTGGTGGCAGTATCGGAATACCTTATATTGTGCCGGACAATAAGCCTCTGTACTCCAAAGATGCCGATCTCATATGGATAAAGCATTCGGCTAATTTTGATAGCAGATATCTGTATACATATTTCATTAGTGAAGAATTCAGAGAATATCTCGCCAGTATTTCTCATATGGGTACGATCCCTCATTACACGATTGAACAGGTAAAAGACACACCAGTAAGATTGCCATCGATTGATGAACAAAGAGAACTCGGAGATTTTTTTGTAAGCTTAGATCACCTTATCACCCTTCATCAACGTAAGCTGGAAAAGCTGAAAATTCTGAAAAAAACGATGCTAGAAAATTGTTTCCCTCAAAAGGGTGAATCTGTGCCAAGAGTTAGGTTCGGAGGCTTCACTGGAGATTGGGAACAGCGTAAGCTCGCGGACGTTGCGGAAATAATAGGAGGCGGAACACCAAGCACGTCGAATCCGGATTACTGGGATGGCGACATTGATTGGTATGCTCCAGTAGAAATTGGAGAACAGATTTTTGCATATGGAAGTGTTCGGAAGATTACAAAAGAGGGTTTGATTCACAGCTCCGCAAAGATTCTTCCGGCACATAAAACCGTTCTTTTTACAAGCCGTGCCGGGATTGGAAATATGGCTATTTTAAAGCGTCCGGCGGCTACAAATCAGGGTTTTCAGTCACTGGTTTGTCATGATGATATTGACCCGTATTTCATGTTCTCCATGGGCGACAGTATTAAGGTAAAAGCTGAGCGCGTTGCGGCAGGTTCAACCTTTGCAGAAATCTCCGGGAAGAAGCTCGGAGAGCTTGAATTTATGTTTCCGGACACCGATGAGCAAAAAGCAATAAGCGTCTATTTCAAGAATCTCGACCACCTTATCACCCTTCATCAGTGTAAGATGGAAAAATTGCAAACAATTAAGAAATCGTTGCTGCGATCTATGTTTGTATAGAGTGTTAATATTGTTAATGGATATAAATGTTGATTCGGTGGGATATAAACTGTTTCTCAGGTACAAAGTAAGTCATCACACTAACGGAAATGAAGATTTTGATGTATATATTCTCTTTGCTTTTTATGTATTTACTAAGGATATCTTGGGAACAGCGTAAGTTGGGTGATGTCTATAGTGAACGGAATGAAAGGGGAAATGTAGAACTTGATATTCTATCTGTATCCATTCATCATGGTATCTCACAAAATGAATTAGATACGGATGAATTAGGTAAGAGTGTAAGACGTAGTGATGACAAATCATTGTATAAACATGTATATTATGGCGATTTAGTTTTTAATATGATGCGTGCTTGGCAAGGCGCAATTGGAGTTGTAAAAAATGAAGGAATGGTAAGCCCCGCGTATATTTCCGCAATTCCGGATGACAGCGTTTTCCCAGAGTTTATGGATTATTGTTTGCGTCGAAAACGCATAATTAATCAGATCAATAATCTTTCTTATGGTGTAACTGACTTCAGAAAAAGATTGTATTGGGAACCCTTTACTAGAGTCACGATCATGATGCCATCTGTTGATGAGCAGAGGAAAATCACTGACATTTTTCACCAGCTCGACGAGCTTATCACCCTTCATCAGAGTATGTCGGTTTTCGTAAGAATGATACGAATTACACGAGATGGATTTTTCTTGGGAACAGCGTAAGTTTTCCGAATTATACGAAAAGGCAAGTAGAAAGAATGACTTGACCTACGGAAAATATGACATTATTTCGGTTGCCAATATGTACTTCAAACCGGATTCATACATCACGGATGAAAGATACTTGCTCACATATAATATTTTTGAGCTTGGCGATATTGCTTTTGAGGGAAATAAAAGCAAAAACTATGCTCACGGTCGTTTTGTTGAGAATACTATCGGAAACGGCATAGTTTCACACGTTTTTGATGTATTCAAGCCAATAATGAAGCCTTATGATTTGCAGTTTTGGAAGTACGCTATCAACAATGAACGACTTATGGGTGGCATACTTTTGAGAAGTACAAAAGCGTCAACAATGATGACGAACCTTGTAGCAAATGATTTTTTGCAGGAAACATTCGTGGTGCCGTCTTATCCTGAACAGCAGAAAATTGGGGCTTTTTTTCAAGGACTCGACAACCTTATCACCCTTCATCATCGAAAGCAAAAACGCATAAAAATTTGTTATTTCAGGAGCATATAAATGGATCATTTTGAAAAAGAAGCTGATTTTGAGAAAGCGCTTATCGCTGCACTTCAGGGATATGGATGGGAGAAGAAGGTAATTGACCATCCGACAGAGAAAGACCTGATCCAGAACTGGGCAGATATTCTGTTTGAGAACAATCGTGGCAAGGACAGGCTGAATGACTGCCCATTGATTCCGGAGGAAATGGATGAGCTGCTGGAGCAGATCAGAGAAGCGCGGACTCCACTTGCTCTGAATGGATTTATTAACGGAAAAACAGTTTCCATTACCCGCAAAAATCCAAAAGATAAGGATCACTATGGGAAGGAGGTCAGCCTGAAGATCTATGACCGCATGGAGATCGCTGCCGGACAAAGCCGGTACCAGATCGTAGAGCAGCCGCTTTTTCCGAGACATGAAAAGGTGCTGCAGGACCGCCGCGGAGACCTTATGCTTCTCATCAATGGAATGCCGGTGTTTCATATAGAACTGAAACGTTCCGGAGTACCGGTTCAGGAGGCGGTGAATCAGATCCAGAAGTATGCGCATGAAGGCGTGTTTACCGGTCTGTTTTCTCTTGTGCAGGTATTTGTGGCCATGAACCCGGAGGAGACACTGTATTTTGCCAATCCCGGACCGGATGGCAGGTTCAATGCTGACTTTTTCTTTCATTGGGAGGATGTGAATAACGAGCCGGTTAACAACTGGAAGCTGGTTGCGGAGAAGCTGCTTTCTATTCCGATGGCGCATCAGCTGATCGGATTCTACACGGTTGCGGATGATTCCGATGGTGTGCTGAAGGTAATGCGCAGCTACCAGTATTATGCGGCGAACAAGATCTCTGACCGTGTGTCAAAAAATGATTGGATGGAGGGAAATCAGCTGGGCGGATATGTGTGGCACACAACTGGTTCCGGAAAGACAATGACTTCCTTTAAGTCCGCGCAGCTGATTGCCAATTCTAAGGATGCCGATAAGGTGGTCTTCCTGATGGACCGAATCGAGCTTGGAGTTCAGTCGTTGAAGGAGTACCGGGCGTTTGCGGATGATACGGATGATGTGCAGGCAACGGAAGACACGATTACCCTTATCTCCAAACTGAAGAGTAATGATCCAAGAAACACACTGATCGTTTCTTCTATTCAAAAGATGAGCAACATCCGCGAAGATGCAACTGCAAAAATGCGCGCCAGAGATCTGGAAGAGATGCAGAGCAAGAAAATCGTCTTCATTATTGATGAATGTCACCGCTCTACATTTGGCGAAATGCTATCAACGATCAAGGCAACTTTTCCGAAGGCACTGTTTTTCGGTTTTACTGGTACACCTGTGTTTACGGAAAATGAAAAGGCAATGAACACGACGGCGGATATTTTCGGAGATGAACTGCATCGTTATAGTATTGCAGATGGAATTCGAGATAAAAATGTTCTGGGTTTTGATCCGACAATGGTGCTGGTGTACCGTGATAAGGATTTGCGCAAGAGGGTTGCAAAACAGGAATCCGGCGCTCTTTCAGAAGAAGAAGCTGTGACAGATCCGGTGATGAGTCAGAAGTACTATCACTTTATGTCCGCATCGGAAGTTCCGATGGCAGGGCGTAAAGGAGAAGATGGCAGATACGAGAAGGGCATCGAAGATTATGTTGAAAGGGAAGCCTGGCAGACACCAGTGTATCAGAATGCCGTGGTGAATGACATCATGGAGAACTGGCGGACGCTCAGCAGAAATGGTAAATTCCATGCTATTTTTGCCACATCCAGTATCCCGGAGGCGGTCGAATATTACCGGATCTTCCGCGAAAAATACCCGGAACTGAAGGTGACGGGACTCTTTGACCCGACAATCGACAATCAGAGTGGAAAGAAAGTGTTTACTAAGGAAGACGGGCTGAAGGAGATGCTGACAGATTACAACAACACCTTTGGTCAGAACTTTGATATTGGCGGTTATGCTGCATTCAAGAAGGATGTTTCTGCAAGGCTGGCGCATAAGAAACCCTACGCTCGGGTAAGGCCGGAAGAGCAGCTTAATCTTCTGATTGTCGTCAATCAGATGCTTACCGGATTTGATTCCAAGTGGATCAACACGCTGTATCTGGATAAGGTGCTTGTCTATCAGAACTTGATTCAGGCTTTTTCCAGGACGAACCGTTTATTCAACATTAATGAAAAACCGTTCGGAATCATTCGATATTACCGGATGCCACATACCATGAAGCGGAACATCGCGGATGCCGTCCGGCTCTATTCGGGCGACCGCCCGCAGGGCCTTTTTGCAGATCATCTGCCGGATAATATCACCCATATGAATGTAACCTTCCGGGACATGACGGAAATATTCCGAAGTGCAGGGATTCCGGATATGGACCGTCTGCCAGGGGATGTTCCGTCAAAGGCAAAGTTCGCGAAGCTGTACCGGGAATTCTCCACTTATCTGCAGGCTGCCAGGATCCAGGGAATGCGCTGGGACAGACGGGAGTATTCCTCCCGGATCGATCCGGAAGATGAGAGCAGGGAGGAGACGATTACGTTGATTCCAACGGTGAAGCAATACAACATTCTTCAGCAGAGGTACAGAGAACTGCAGCGTGGCAGAGGCGTGGATGATCAGGAGGAGGAAATCACCTTCCCGATAGATCCCTATTTGACGGAAGAGAATACCGGTGTTATCGACAACGATTATATGAATGCCAGATTCGAAAAATGGAAGAAACCTCTCAGTGACCCAAGTGTCCCGCAGGAGGAAAAAGAGAAGATGCTGGCAGATCTGCACAAGTCCTATGCCTTCCTCTCTCAGGAAGATCAGAAATACGCCAACATTTTCCTGCATGATGTGCAGACCGGAGATGTTCATCTCGTTCCGGACAGAAGTTTCCGGGATTATATCGTCATGTATGAAAAAAATGCGAAATCAGAACAGGTAAAGCGCGTGGTGAAGTACCTTGGCGTCTCAGAGACACAGCTTACAGATATGATGAAAGCCCATCTGACGAAAAATAAGCTGAACGAGTACGGCCGCTTTGATGCGCTGAAGGCGACCGTTGTGCGTGACAAAGCACAGACGTATTTCTCACAGGTGGATGGAAAGAAACTTCCGCCGTTTTTGGTGAGCAACCGGGTGGATAAGCTCCTTACAGATTTTATTCTGGCAGATGGGTTCGACATCCCAGATCCGGAACAGAAAGATGGAAAATAAACAGAAGGCGGTCGGTCCTTCATCGGCATAGCAATGAAAGGAGAAAAATATGCCTTATGAATTTCAACCGACCGATCAGCTGAAGGAATACTATCGGAATTGGATATCTGTGTACAAGGAGGGCGCAATTCGTGATGTTACCCTGTCCAAGTACAAGATGAGCCTTGTCTGGATTGAAAAACTGGTGCCGGATCTGAAGCTCTGCGATGTTACACGGACGGTATATCAGCAGATCATAAATGAGTACGCAAAAGAACATGAGCGGCAGACGACGATGGATTTTCATCATCAGCTGAAGGGAGCTGTTCTGGATGCTGTTGATGAAGGCTTGATTCCTCACGATCCGACGCGAAAGGTTATTATCAAGGGAAAGACACCTGCTGAGAAAAAAAGAAAATATCTGAACCAGTTTGAGCTTCACACACTTTTGACAAATCTGACGCTTGGAGAAACGATCAGCTGGGACTGGTTCATTCTTCTTGTGGCAAAGACCGGCATGCGCTTCTCGGAGGCACTGGCGGTCACCCCGGCGGACTTTGATTTTGCCCATCAGACTATTTCTGTCAGCAAGACGTGGAATTACAAGGAGGGAGGAGGCTTTGCCCCAACTAAAAACCGTTCCTCTGTCCGAAAGATCCAGATTGACTGGCAGGTAGTAATGCAGTTTGCAACACTCGTAAAAGATTTGCCTGCAGATCAGCCGATTTTTGCGACAGATAAGAAGGTGTACAATTCTACCGTGAATGATTTGCTGGAGCGGTACTGCAAAAAACTGGAAATCCCGGTGATCTCTGTGCACGGGTTGCGGCACACGCACGCATCGATACTGCTCTATGCCGGGGTTTCTATTGCCAGTGTCGCAAGAAGGCTTGGGCATGCCAGTATGACAACAACGCAAAAGACATACCTGCACGTTATTCAGGAACTGGAAAATCAGGATGTAGATCTCGTCATGAGATCACTGTCAAATTTGACATAACAAAAGTATAGTACAGGTGCCGATGGAGGATTTTTAAAGCGGAAGCATCAAAGAACGATGGGCTATTGAGGTAAGTGCTCATGCTTATAGTTATAAAGGTTTACATATTGTTACAGCGATTGTATTCTTAAAAGATTCGGATTCGCGATATGGAGGTTGACAGATGGAGAAAGAAGCAAACTGGCCGGGACCGGAGGGGCTTATTCCGGCGCTGCCAAAAGATGCATCGAACGCAAGCTGGCACACAAGGCATTTTTTGGATGAAATTCTCATAGAAGAGCGCATCATCGGAACGCATACGGCAGATATCTCGATGATGCTTTGGGGGCGGAAATTTACATCTCCGATCATGATGCCGGCATTTTCGCATTTAAACAAGGCAGGGCTCGATCACCGGCCAATGGAAGAGTATGCGCAGGCGGCAAAGGATCTGGGACTCGTCAACTGGGTCGGCATGGAGTCCGACGCGGATTATGCGGACATTGCCGCAGTCGGCGCTGATACAATTCGCATCATCAAGCCTTTTGCCGATCATGAAAAGATCAGGAGGCAGATGGCCTTCGCGGTGAAACATCAGGCATTTGCGGTTGGCATTGATATCGATCACAGCATCGGAAATGATGGAAATGTAGATGTGGTCGATGGCGAAAAAATGGGCACACTGACGGATCAGGATATGGAAGGATTTGCAGAGACTGCACATGAATTGGGAGTTCCGTTTGTTGCCAAGGGAGTCCTCAGCATAAAGGATGCCGCCATCTGTGAGAAGGCAGGCGTGGATGCAATCGTTGTCAGTCATCATCACGGCAGACTGCCATTTGCCGTACCGCCGGCGATGATACTTCCAGATATCAGGAAAGTCTCAGGGAAAATGAAGATTTTCGCGGACTGTTCCGTGGATGATGGAAGAGATGCATACAAACTCATGGCGCTGGGAGCTGATGCTGTTTCGACCGGGCGTGCCATCCTGCCGGGGCTGCTGAAAAACGGGACACCGGCTGTGAGGGAAAAGCTGCAGCAGATGAACAGACAGCTGAAAGAGCTGATGGGGTATACCGGTGTGGCAGCGCTGGGTGCATTTGATCCAACGGTCCTCTGGTACCACGGAAGACACCTCCTTGCATGTTTGGAAAAATCGGAGTTTTAGATATTTCCCGAGAGCATTTGCCTGGTACATGTTTGCCGCGTTTGCCGCTGCTCCGTTTACGCTCTTCAGAACAATGAATATCGATACCTCACATAGCCCCGCAGTGACGAAAATCACTTCGGGGCTTCTGGAAAAGGTGTATGAAAATTTAACCGGTAAAAATTACCATATGCCTGAAGGAGGAAGGAGGCAATTTTCTGCGTATGGCTTTATATGCGATTGGAGATCTGCATCTTCATTTTCAGTCTGAGCTGAAGGCGCCCGGACAGCTGCATGACCGTGTATGGAAGAAGCACGAGGAAAAGTTCAAAAAAAACTGCGCGCAGATGCTGACGGACGAGGATACGCTTGTTCTGGTCGGAGATCACAGCTGGGGAAAGAATCTTGCGCAATGTGAAGAGGATCTTCAGTATATCTGTGATCTTCCCGGCAGGAAAATCCTGACCCGCGGCAATCACGATATGTTCTGGGATGCAAAGAAAACCGGGCAGCTGAATGAAAGATATCAGCCACAGCTTGCCTTTCTTCAGGATAATTATGAGACGTACCGGGACTATGCGCTTGTCGGGACAAAGGGATTCACTTTTGAAGGACCCTTTTATGTGGACCGCCGCGGAAGAATCGCGGGATGGGACGAGGCGGCGGAGGAGCATGCGAAAAAGCTGGTGGACCGGGAGCTGAAGCGTCTGAGAAAATCCTTTGAGCTGGCGAAAGAAGACGGGTACCGGAAGTTTATCATGTTCCTTCATTACCCGCCGACAAATATTCTGGAGGAACGAAGCGGATTTACGGATATGGCGGAAGAATATGGCGCGGAGCAGGTGATTTACGCGCACTGTCATGGGGAGAGCCGGTTCCATGACAGCATACAGGGAGAATATCGCGGGAGGCAGTATCATCTGGTGTCAGGGGATTTTCTGCGGTGGAAGCCATGGAAGGTGATGGATTAAGCGACGATCCTGTCTGCGTTTTCGAAGAGCTTATACAATAAAACAAACATGCGGAATAAGAAATCGTACTCACGGTATGAAAATATGTGCCGGAGATGCGATTTCTTGTTTTTTTTCGGATAAAATCAGGTAGTTTGACAACATTTTCAAAAAGATATTGAATTTACCAGACAAGATACCTTGGCTATGATATAGGCATCAAGATCATTGACACGGGGTGTCAAAAATTTATTTCATTGTTCTTTCAAGGGAGGGAAAAAAATGAAAAGAAAAGTCGTAGCAACTATCATTGCCATGGTAATGGCCACAGGACTTGCGGCATGTGGATCATCTGCGAGTTCAGCAACGTCGGCAAAATCAGAGTCATCTGAGGCATCTTCAGCATCTTCAGAAGAAGCGGCAGCGGCAGATTCTTCAGAGGATATGGAGGAGCTTGCAAGCTCGATTTCCGCTGATGCGGGAAATACGGACGGAGATCTCATTACCGTAGGATTTTCTCAGGTAGGACATGAGTCAGACTGGCGTACCGCTTCGACGAATTCCGTCAAGGAAGCCTTCTCTGAGGCAAATGGCTTTGATCTTCAGTTTGTTGACTGCGACAATGACTCCGAGGCACAGCTTGAGTCGGTCAGAAACTTCATTCAGCAGCAGGTTGATTACATCATTATTGACCCGATTGTTGCAACCGGGTGGGACACTGTTCTGACAGAGGCTCAGGATGCAGATATTCCGGTTATCGTCATTGACCGTACAATCGATGATTCCGATAAGTATACAGCATGGATCGGAACAGAGACGAAGAACGAAGGCCTTGCGGCAGGAGCATGGCTGAAGGCTTATGCAGAGGCAAAGGGTCTTAAGGATCTCAATATCCTTGTTATCTCCGGAACAACCGGATCTTCAGCACAGATCGGACGAAGCGAGGGCTTTGATCAGTATGTAGAATCTGAGGGATGGAACAAGCTGGATGAGCAGACCGGAGATTTCACACAGGACGGCGGCCAGAAGGTTATGGAGTCCTACTGCAAGTCCTACGAAGGAAAGTTCAATGTTGTAGTATGTCAGAATGATAACGAAGCGTTCGGCGCTGTAGATGCGATGAAAGCAGCAGGCGTTTCCTACGGTGTTGACGGTGATGTCATTGTCATCTCGTTTGATGCATGCAAGGCAGGACTTCAGATGGTTCTTGACGGCGATATCAACGCAGACTTCCAGTGCAACCCGCTGCAGGGACCTGACTGCGCAAAGATCGTATCTGAGCTTGCAGCAGGCAAAGATGTTCCGGAAAAGACCTACATGGCTGAGCCGTGGTACGCACATGATGATACGGTTAAGAGTGTAAGTTACACCAACGCAGCAGGCAAGGATGTCACAGAGGATATCATTGTAGTTGATCAGAGCATCGTAGATGCAGGATACTGATGGTCAGACGTACGGACTTTAAGAAGTCCGGCAGTTGCACCAGCTGAATTCTGGAAGGGCTGTCGCTTTTCGAGCAGCAGCCCTTTTGCGTGGAGTGACATGCCATCATAGCTTTTGTGTGCATGACGTGCGCGAGACGGGACTTCAGGCTGACGGAAATCCCTCCTGCAATCGTGTTTGTGTGCATGACGCGTGCAAGACGGAACTTCAGGTTGGCAGAAATCCCTTCTGCAATCGCCTTTATGTACATGACGCGCGTGACGGAAGGTATCAGCCGGAAGACAATTGCATTGAGATAACAATTGGGATAACAGGAGAGCGGATCATTATGGAAGAAAATGTTCTTGTGGAAATGAAGAACATCGTCAAAACCTTTCCGGGCGTTGTAGCACTTGATCATGCCTCGCTTACGCTGCGGAGCGGAGAAATCCATGCGCTGATGGGAGAAAACGGCGCCGGCAAGTCTACAATTATCAAGTGCCTGACAGGTGTGTATGAAAGGGACAGCGGCGATGTGTATGTGAAAGGCGTCGAAGGCAATGTTCACTGCCATTCGACGATGGATGCCCAGAAGATCGGTATTGCGACAGTATATCAGGAAGTCAATCTCTGTCCGAATCTTTCTGTTGCAGAAAACCTTTATATCGGACGTGAGCCGAGAACAAAGCTGAATACCATCGACTGGCGGACAATGAACCGTAAGGCGAAGGAACTTATGCAGCGTATGAAGATCGAGGTAGACGTAACCAGAACGCTGGAAAACTATTCCATTGCCATTCAGCAGATGGTTGCGATTGTCCGTGCGGTCGACATGGACGCAAAGGTTTTGATTCTCGATGAGCCGACCTCATCTCTCGATGACCACGAGGTGGAAAAACTGTTTGATATGATGCGTACGCTGAAGAAAAAAGGTGTTGGCATCATATTTGTCACACATTTTCTGGAACAGGTATATGAGGTGTGCGACAGAATCACCGTTATGAGAAACGGCGGATTTGTCGGTGATTATTCGGTGGCTGAGCTGCCAAGGGTAAAGCTCGTGGCCGCGATGCTGGGCAAGGATTTTGATGATCTCGCCTCCATCCGCAAGGAAGGAGAACATACTGTCTCAGATGAAACCCTCTATAAGGCGGAGAATCTGAGCCATCGCGGGACAATCAAGCCGTTTGATTTTTCAATCCGAAAAGGAGAGGTTGTCGGGCTGGCAGGGCTGCTCGGGAGCGGACGAAGCGAGCTGGTGCGGTGCATCTACGGAATAGACAATTCACAGACCGGATATGCGGAGATGGAGGGGAAGACCCTGAAGATCCATACGCCGTTGGACTCGATTCGGGTGGGCATGGGTTATCTGCCGGATGATCGCAAGCTGGATGGCTGCATCGCCGGCCTGTCGATCCGTGAAAATATCTGTATCGCACTGCAGGCAAGGGCAGGAGTGTTTCATCGGATTCCGACGGCGAAGCAGAATGAGATTGCAGACAAATATATCAAGATGCTTCAGATCAAAACAGCCTCCCGTGAAACGCTGATCAGTCAGCTCTCGGGCGGCAATCAGCAGAAGGTGATTCTGGCGCGCTGGCTGGCGACGAATCCGAAGTTTCTGATCCTGGATGAGCCGACCAGAGGTATTGATATCGGTACAAAAACAGAGATTCAGAAGCTGGTTCTGCAGCTCGCATCGCAGGGCATGAGCGTTATTTTTATTTCTTCGGAAATCGATGAAATGCTGCGAACCTGCTCCCGGATTCTGATTATGCGTGACGGTCACAAGGTAGGGGAACTGGATTCCAATGAAGTTGAACTGACGCAGGAGAGCGTCATGGGTGCGATCGCTGGAGGTGAAACGGAATGAATATCTGGAAAAAATTGAGAAAACATCCGCTCTTCATGCCGATCCTGATGCTGATCCTGGTGCTTTTGATCAACCTGTTCAAGGATCCGTCTTTTTTTGCGATTGCAATCAAGAACGGTGTGCTGTACGGAAGATTGATTGATGTGCTGAACCGCGGAAGTGAAATCGCCATTCTTGCGGTAGGACAGACGCTCGTTGTCGCTGTTTCCGCCGGAACCGATATCTCGGTCGGATCAGTTATGTCACTGGCGGCCTGCGGAGGCTGCATGGTGCTGGCAGGTTACGGGAATACCTCGGTAACGGGTATTGTGGCCCCGATTGCCGTAGGAATTATCGTCGGTATGCTGTTCGGCTTCGGAAGCGGCTGTGTCAACGGCGCGATGGTTGCCAAACTGAAGATTCAGCCGATGGTGGCGACTCTGATTCTGTTCACGGCTGCACGTGCTATTGGACTGCTTCTGTGCAACAATCAGATTATCTATATCCGATATGAGCCGTATCAGTATCTGGGAAATTTCCTTCCGGGTGTTCCCATACCGACGCCGATCATCGTGACGATCATCGTGATTGCCGCAGCACAGCTGGTTCTCAGAAAAACAGCGCTGGAGACATATATTCAGTCTGTCGGCATCAACAGCCGGGCCTCCAGGATCTGCGGTATCAACTCGGATAAGATCTGCTTCATCTGTTATGCGATCTGCGGTCTCTGCGCAGGTGTTGCCGGTATGATTGCCTCTTCCAGAATTTATTCGGCGGATTCGAATAATATCGGACTGAATAATGAGATGTACTCCATTCTGGCAGTCGCTCTCGGCGGGAACAGCCTTGCCGGCGGCAAATTTAATCTTGCGGGATCTATTGTCGGAGCCTATACAATCCAGGCAATTATGACGACGCTGCTTGCCATGGGCGTGTCTACAGATCAGTCTCCGGCGATTATGGCTGTGATCATTGTGATCATCGTTGTGATCCAGTCTCCGGTTTTCAAGGAATGGTCTGCAATGCGCCGGACAAAAAGAGCTGAGGCAGGAAAGGAGGCAGAATGATGGCTGGACAAATTCAGAGTGTGAGAAAGAAGAAGGCAATCAACAGCAACAATCTGCTTCTGTTTATCACGATACTTTTGTTTATCGGCATGTACGCCATCGGATGCGTGATTTACGCGGGCAAAGGATTCACTCATTTTCAGACTTTCCTGAATCTGTTCATTACCAATGCGGGTCTGATCTGTGTGGCTTCCGGCATGACCTGCGTCATGCTTACGGGAGGGATCGATATCTCTGTCGGTTCCCTGATTGCGATGAATTGCATGATCCTTGCCGATGGTATGGCAAATAAGCATATGAATGCGGTTCTGCTTGTCGTACTGGTAATGATTGTCGGTGTGGTGTGGGGCTGTGTGCAGGGATTCCTGATCGGTTATCTGGATATTCAGCCGTTTATCGTAACGATGGCGGGCATGTTCTTCGGAAGAGGAATGACAGCCGTGATCAACACAGAACAGGTTCCGATCACGAAGGACGCAAGCAGTCTGTTTTACGGCTGGGCAAATGCAAAGATTCTGCTTCCATCCTTTCTGGGGTACATGGGCAAAAAGAAGATGATCGCGCCGTTCATCCGGCCTACGGTGATCATCGCGCTTGCCGTTGTGTTCGTTATCTTTTTTGTCCTGAAGTATACCAAGTTCGGGCGGGTGCTCTATGCGGTCGGAGGAAACGAGAGCAGTGCCAGGATGATGGGACTGAATGTCCGGAAGACGAAGATGGAGGCGTATATTCTTTCTTCTGTGCTCTGTTCCATTGGTTCCATTCTGTACTGCCTGAACACGATGACCGGTTCGGTCCAGCAGGCGAAGGGATTTGAGATGGATGCCATCGCTGCCGCGGTTATCGGCGGCACGCTGCTTACCGGAGGTTTCGGCAATGTATGGGGGACGCTGATTGGCGTAATGATCACAGGTACCATCAATTCGCTGGTCATGACGAATGGAAAGCTCCTGTCGAGCTGGGCGAACATCATGACGGCAGCGCTTCTCTGCGTTTTCATTCTGCTGCAGGCCATTTTTGCCTACATCAAGAGACGAAGAGAAAACTGAGGGTGACAGCAGGTATATTGGAGATTCAGGCAGAGTTGTCCGCTCTGTCTGAATCTCTTTGTGATCTCGAATCAGGATGCAGTCAGAGTACCTTTGATATGTCCCGGATCCGTTGATCCGTTTATGGGGAGCAATGGATCCGGACGTGTTGTATAATAAACAGGTTCGAAGTGTGGCGGATTCGTTCATAATGTGCATATAGAAGCAAGACGATCACTGTTCAACGGGGTGTTCGTTGTCGGATTCGTTCATGATGCGTGTATAGAAGCAAGACGATCACTGTTCAACGGGGTGTCCGTTGTCAGATTCTATCCTGATGTGCGTATGGACGCGGGGATGACGACAGATGCAGGATGTGTTTTAATAGAGTGAGTTTGTGCCGTACAGGAGGCGTTCGATATGCTGAAGGTATTTCTGGTGGAAGACGAATATATTATTCGTGAGGCAATCCGAAAAACGATAAACTGGGAGCAGGAGGGATTTGAGCTGACCGGTGAGGCAGGTGACGGAGAAAAGGCATATCCGATGATCATGCAGAGCAGACCGGATATTCTGATCACCGATATCCGTATGCCGTTTATGGATGGGCTGGAACTCTCCAGACTGGTGTGCAGCAGTCTTCCGCACACGAGAATCATCATTCTGAGTGGTTATGACGATTTTTCCTATGCAAGGGAAGCGATCAGTATCGGGGTGACGGAATATCTCTTGAAGCCGGTGACAGGCGCAAAGCTTCTGGAGACGATGAAAAAAATCGGGACCGATATTGCAGCGGAGCGGGAGAGGGAAAACTATCGCGCGATTTATGAAAAGGAACATGAGGAGCGTATCCGGCTGGAACGTTCTGCTTTCCTGAAAAATGTGATCAGCGGACGATATTCTATGACGCGCCTGATGGAAATGAGTCATGAGCTGGGCATCCGTCTTTCAGCAGCGTTCTATCAGATCATTCTGTTTCAGTGTCTGGTGAGCCAGGACAGGCGGGCAGGCCGAAGGAACAATCCGGGCGACGGTGTGATGGATATGCTGGATGCGCTGCGGGATGTTTTCTGCTGTGAGCAGGTGGGCGGATCTGTGTGCATACTGGTTACCGGATCGGATGCGGATTCGATGGAGCAGAACCGGGCTTCCGTGATGGAGGCGATCAGACGGGGCATGGCAGATGCGGACGGCTACATTTATTTTACTTCTACAGGACCGGCTGTGGAACATATCAGTGAGATTGCCGATTCCTATCATCTGGCCGGACGGATGTTCGCGCAGCGCTTCCTGTATGATGAGGGGCGCGAATTTGTCTATGACAGGGATGCGTCTTCGAGACGGCCGGGTTCTGAGAGCCGGGACAGCGGCCGGGGAAGTCTGTCGGACCGTGACGCTGTGGAGTTCTGGCAGATGGACAGGACATACATTCATAATTTTCTGGCAAGCGGAGACGTCGATGATATCGATGTATTCTGTGACACAATCGTGAAAAATATCGGGATCCGGAATCTTTCGTCTCTGCTTTTCCGTCAGTATATCATGATGGATGTATATCTCATCTGTGCCGGCTTTCTGGGAAACTGCGGGTGTACAAAGGATGAGATTGAGGAAGCCTGCGGTGCCTTTTATTCACAAGGGTTTTCAGCTTCCATGGAAGAGGCGGAAAGACAGCTGAAGCAATGTTTTTCGGCGACGCTGGCGCTCCGGGACAAGTATTCGGAAACACAGTCTCTTTCGTTAACGCAGGAAGCACAGAAATACATCAAGAAGCATTTTTGCGAGAATGACCTGTCGCTGGGAAAGGTGGCTGGCGCAATCGGCGTTTCGTCAAATTATCTGAGTCATATGTTCAGCCAGAAGACAGGACATACCTTTATCGAGTATCTGACAGGGCTGCGGATGGATCAGGCAAAAAAACTGATGAAGACCACGGACCTCACGAGCGCGGAGATCGGCATGAAGGTAGGATACAGCGATGCTCATTATTTCTATTATATTTTCAAGAAGACGCTGGATATGACGCCGAAGGAGTATCGGAACCGCGTGACAGAGGCTGAGGAGCCATGAACGCAAAATAGACGTATGCGCGGGACAGGAGATACCGGAAACAGCAGAAAGTGGAATCTGGCGAGTCAGGAAATAAGCGTGTGCATGAAACAGGAGATCTTTAGGACAGGTCTGCAGGTACAAGCAGGGGAACAGGCAGAAGAGGGGGACTTTTGTGAAAACGGCGGAAGGCGTTACCGAGAAAAGAACCAGTATTTTACGCAGGATCTGGAGAATCATACTCGTTATTACGATCCCGCTGACGGCACTGTCCGTTGTCTGTCTGGTTCTGCTGAATATGATATACACCCGGTATGACAGAAGCGTACAGAACATTACGGCAGTCAACAGTTATAATCTCGACTGGGAGAAAGACATGAACAGTACCATGTATTATCTCATAGTGGAGGCCAATGACTGGGATAAGATCATTAAGGAGAAGAATGCGGACAATCCATATTATCTGATCGATGATATGCGAAGCCATTTCAAGAGCCTTGCCGCCGACAATGATGATTCAGAAGTTGAGAATAATCTGGATATGATTTTCCGTGTTCTTGACAATCTGGAAAAATGTGTCGATGAGGTTGCGGATAATATCCGAGAGGGCGGTCATTACGACGACAATATTGAGATTCTGAAGACGGATATTTATGTCATGACAGATATGATTCAGGAGAATATCCAGAAGTATATCTATCGGGAAGCGGCCCTTATGGAGCAATCCCGTGAGGAAATAGCACGCAACGTGCGTGTGCTTACCTGGATCATCGTCGTGCTGATTGCGTTTGCTTTTGCGGCGACGGTATCCTTCTCCCGGTGGATGACTCATAAGATTACAGATCCCATTTTTGGACTGGTTAAGGCAACGAAGATGTTCTCTGGGGGAAATTTTTCCGTTCGTTTTGAATCCAATTCTCACGATGAGATCGACGTGCTGGCGGACAGTTTTAACGATATGGTCAGGGAGATTTCGCTTCTCGTGGAAAACATACACCGGGATGAGCGCCAGATGCGGGATCTCGAGCTGAAGCTTCTGCAGGAGCAGGTCAATCCGCATTTTCTGTATAATTCGCTGGATGCCATCATGTGGCTGGCAGAGGCAGGGGAAAATGCGCTTGCTGTGAAGATGGTGAGTTCGCTGTCGACATTTTTCCGGACCGGTCTCTCGAAGGGGCGGGACTGGATCACGGTAAGGGATGAGGAAAGTCATACCAGGAGCTACCTGGAGATCCAGCAGTTTCGCTATCAGGATATCCTGAGCTATGAAATCAGAATTCCGGAGGAAATCGGTGGATATTATATGATGCGGCTGATGCTGCAGCCGATCGTGGAAAATGCGCTGTATCACGGTATTAAAAACCGCCGCGCAATGGGTCACATTCTTGTCATAGGGGAGAAGGATGGCGGTGATCTTGTATTCACCGTAAAGGATGATGGCATTGGCATGAAGCCTGAGGAGCTGGAGCATATGCGTGAACTGATTTCGGGGCGGGCCAGGGATGAATCTGATCATGGGTTTGGAGTTGCCAATGTACAGCAGCGGATTCAGCTGCGATACGGTCCGGAATACGGGGTCACGGTGGAGAGCGTGTATGGAGAAGGTACTTGTGTGCGCGTGAGGATTCCGGCGCTGACGTCACCGGGAAATTCAGATCTGCCCGGACCGGGGGAATTATCCAGAATAGCGGATCCGGATACAAATTCAGATCAGTCCGGAGCTGGGGAAATTATCCATAAGAGAGGTATCAGAAAATTCCGGATTTAGGAAAGAAGGGACAGGGGTGATTATGCAAAATAAATTGTCATGCTATAAGCAGTACCACAAACGCAATAAGCATCGAATTGCTCCATTCTGCGGACTTCTGCTGGCTGCTCTCTGCGGCTTCACGGGCTGCGGCACGGAACACAATGAAGCGGTAACTTCCATCTCTTTTTCCCAGGATGACAGCACTGGCCAGTTTGCCGCAGATGACGGGCATACGATCACCATCGGATTTGCGCAGGTCGGTGAGGAATCGGACTGGAGAAGAACAAATTCTGATTCCGTGCGTAATACCTTTACAACGGACAGAGGATATAATCTGCTGTTTGAGGATGCACAGAACGACCCGGACGCACAGGTGAGTGCGGTCAGCCGGTTCATTCAGCAGGGTGTGGATTATATTGTCCTGGAACCAATTGTGAAAACGGGATGGGATAAGGTACTGGGAGATGTGCAAAAAGCAGGAATTCCTGTTATCGTTGCCGACAGGCAGCTGACATTGGAGGATGATTCGCTTTATACAGCCTGGGTCGGCTCCGATCCGGAACTGGAAGGGGATAAAGTATGTGCCTGGCTGCACGCTCTTGCAGAGAAAAGAGGACTGGACGAATCACAGTTTCGTGTTGGGATCATTCAGGGAACAATCGGGTCCAGTCCGCAGATCGGTCGTGAAAAAGCACTTCGTGAGGCGGCGTCGGACTATGGATGGTCGATCGTGGGTTCAGAAAGAGGTGAATTTACGCAGGCTAAGGGCAGAGAGGCAATGGATGCGCTGCTGGGAAAATATCCGGATCTGAATATTGTCTACTGCGACAATGACAATGAGGCTTACGGCGCGATTGAGGCACTGGAGGCCGCAGGGAAAACCATAGGAACAGACATCAATAACGGAGAGATCATGATTGTCGCATTTGACGCGGCGAAGAAGGCACTGTCGTATGTAAGAAAGGGACTCATTGCCTGTGACGGTGAGTGCAATCCTTTTCTCGGGCCGGAAATTGAGAAGATGATCCTCGCTCTGGAAGAGGGAAAGAGCGTCGAGAAGATCCGGTATGTAGATGAAGGAATATATGCCGGAAACCAGGAGATTCACTCTGTAATTGTAGATGGGAAGACCTATCCTGTGACGCCGGTAACACAGGATCTTCTGGAGAAAAGAGTCTATTAAAGATTTGTTAATCCACACAGGACGCATAATATTGTGACCGGCTTTTACGGACCAGCGATACCGCTGGTCCGTTTACGCGATCAGGACAATACCGTTCCGGATCATCCGTAATTGGCGGTGCTGTTCATCCGGAATAGGCAATGCCGGTGAACATATTTTCAGCGTCGATGCCGTTTACTGTCTGCGGATAAGCGTCGCTATTGTCGACGCGGATGCGGACAATCCGGTTATCGGGTGTGAGGAAATCGACGCTGTCTGTCAGATTGGTCCGGTAATACTGGAGCACAGTACCGCCCGGGATCTCCGCCTGGCGGAAGGTCAGATTCTCCGGGGATCCGGACCGGTCGGAAGCAGTGTCGAGAGTGCGTGTTTCGCGCAGTATGATGTCATCCTCCGATATGGGAGATGCAGTGTACCATGCGCTTCCGGCGACAGGGTTTCCGTCATCGTCGAGCCGGAAGAGATTTGCGCAGGCAGTGGTTCCGAGGAGCTGCGATCTCGTGGACAGGAGAAAACGGTCGGGGTTCAGAAGAACATGATAGTAAAGCCCGCATGAATATTCAGCCGTCATGCCGCCATCGTCGGAACTGTCATGTGCAGAAGTATCCGTCGATGACGGATATGTTGAAGATTCGTGATTGGTCGAACCTGTATCATTCACAGAATCTGTATCATCCGGGGTCCAGACCATGTGCGGAGCAACGCCGTCGGATGAGGCGGACGGAAGTTCATAGAGGTGAACAGTTTCCCAGTCGTCTTCCTGATGTGTGTTGATGAGGAGAAAACGCCTCTCGCCGCGCGTGATCAGATAATAATCGGGTGCATAATGGCCCGGGAGCTCAAAGGTTCTGGACTGCCCGTTCACCAAAACCGTTATATTTCTTGCCCCGGCATCATAGCCTTCCTCAGTTGTTGCAGGATCAGACTCAACCTGAAAGCTGCTGAATCCGCGGCCGCTGTCGTCCGTGATGCTCATCGGCACGTATTCCGGAACGGCAACGGCATAGCTGTCGTCCGTCTCCGGTACGAAAGACGGATCAATGATGCCGGAGAGATCCGCATACCTGACAGAAGGTGTCTGGGCGCCGGATGCATAGGCTGTGATGTCTCCGGCGCTGAACCAGAAGGTGACGCCCTTCGGGTCGAGAGTAAATTGAAGACCTCCATAGCTGTCGGTATTGTTCATGATTTCTCGGATCAGTGAGGCGGTATCTCTTGAATCCGTTGCCGAGAAAAGAATGAGATCCGGGTACTGATCTGTGAGTGCGAAGGCTATGATGTCCGGCAACGCGTTCTTATCCGTGAAGACATCATCGATTTTCAGCTCGTTTCCGGTTGCAGGATCGTAATTGCATCCCCTGAGAATGACACTGCCGTGCGCGCCGTGGCTGTAGACATCTGTAAGCGACAGCACACTCAGCACGGATGCGTCCGCACGCTGGACATAGAGCTTCTCGTAATTATGGTAATATGGGTCGCTGCCCTCCGGCGCAGGCTCCTCATACTCGCTCTGTGCCATGACCCGCAGATCTTCGACCGCGCTGTCTGCCTTTGCCGCAACATCGCGGTTCAGGGTGTCTGCGGCGCGGCTGAGCAAGGATTCCGCCGCTGAGGAGAGATCGTCCGTGCCGGTCAGGGGGCCGCTGTAATCGGTCTCGTCAAATGACAGCTGCTGATAGGATGCATCTACCCAGGTCACATCCCCGTCCCAGACACCATTGAAGGTTGTTTCACAGACCAGCTGAAGATCGGAAACGGCCGCAGGGTTTGCAGACGGCCCGGAGACCGGGTCATAGACAGCGGATGGGTCACGGACAGCGGAAGGATCCTTCTCACTGCCACCTGTGGAAGAAGCGGAACAGGAAGACGATGCCGTGAGAGTTTCCGCGGAGGAAGCAGACAGAGCCTGCCGGCTGTCCGTGGAAGAGGCGTGAACAGGCTTCACACTTTTCGCGTCTGTGGAACTGCCGGCAGAAATGCCTGCCGGATCCTGCGCCGCGCCGCATCCTCCCATCACAAAGACAGCAGCAAGCATGCCGGATGTCATGACGTAAAACCATCTTCTCATTTCTTTCCCTCCTCCCGATTCAATCGTAAGATGTGCGACAGATTTTTCTTTTCTTTTATTCTATCAGACACTATAGCAATACGAAAGAAGGAAGTACTTTCATAACGCAAAATTTTCACACATCCTGGTGTCCGGTTTGTGAGGCAGAATAAGAATTCATGCCGGCCGGAAGCAGTTTGAGTATTATGCGGTTAAGGTACCTCCGGGGATGGTTCGGGACGAGCGCTTCACCGGGGAACCTCCGGTTTCCAGTTCAGGAGACGGTCGCGGAAGGCGGTGTATTTTTTCTCGGGCACCGGCAGAATGGTGCCGTCGGTCATTGTTATTTCGAAGCGCTTCAGGGAACGCACGTACAGCGGGTTGACCAGGTAGCTCACGTGTGCGCGAAGAAGTGAGCCCGAGAAGCCCGACTCATAATACCGGAGCGGCTCAATGGATTTGTAGGTGCCGTCGAGGGCATGGATCAGAGAATGACGTCCGTTGTCCGTGCTTTCAATCCACAGAACCGTAGCGGAGTTGAAAATGTATGTGATGATGTTGTCACCCTTTCCCATGACGCTTCGGAAGGAGAGCCCCGAATAGCCGGTACCGGCGGCATCGATATGAGATTCGGAGGAGGAGCCGGCGTAGACTTTCGGGAGGGCAGAGCGGTTCTGAGCATTGCCGCTTTCAGGTGCCGCTGGCTCCTCCTCAATGATATTGGATATGTGGATCATGTAAACCCGGGGGATCAGTTCCCGGTTTCCGCTGTCAGTCTGCTCCCTCCGGTATCCCCAGGACATGTGCAGCCGCTGATGGTGACGGTCAACCTCACCGTTTTCAAAGTAGGTGTAGACGTCATATTCCAGCATGACCTCCAGGACGTTTGTTCCGATGGAGACGCTGTGTTCCGTGATATTTCCCATGGAAAAGGTTGGATGCTGATCCACGGAACGCCATGTGCGGATTATCGTTTCTCTGCCGCGCAGGATCTGGTCTTTCCTGGGACCGAACCACAGCACATCCTCGGCGAGGCAATCAAAGAAGGGCTCGAGATTGTTCTTGTAATATTCGGTGATGATGGATATTGATCGCTGAATCAATTCCTGTCTTTTCATTTATTACTTTCTCCTTTTCACGGATTACCCGAAGCTCGCGATACCACCGGGCCGGCTTCCGGAATATGCGATGCCGATTGCAGCTGGGGCAGATTAATTTCTGATCTTATTCTTTCAGATTTCGAAGGTAAGAGGAGGAAAATGTCAGCTGGGTGGGAAACCTGGACCGTGAACTGTGAGAGCGGTTCTCTGCGCATCTGTTTTCTGTGACAGCGTTTCGCACGAATCAGGGGAGTGGTTTACCTGAAGGATTTCACAGGTGCCTTACTTTTTAGCGGGGAGCATTCCAAAATCGGTGTCGAGCGATACTTGAACGGAGTATTCCGGGTATCTTTCGGCGGTTTCACTGCGGATTTGGTCTCTTACCTGCATGCGGTCGGGCGCGTCAAAGCTCACGACGGTATCGAAGCGGATTTTCTTCTCGTCCGGATCCAGATAGAAGCCGTGCACCTGTTCGACATAGGGATGGCTCATGGCGTGAGCGGTGATATCCTCGCGGATCCGGATGACTTCAGGATCTGTCGTGTTCTGCGTATAGATACCGATGCCGGTCAGGAATACGCCGTGCTTTTGATATACACGCTGTGTGATTCTGCGTGTGATCTTGTCCAGTTCGACCACCGAGAGAGTATCCGGGATTGCGATATGAACTGAACCGGTGTGACGTCCCGGACCATAATTATTGAGGGACATATCATATGCGCCAAGGACCTGTTCTTCTTCGAGAATCGTTCTTTCGACGTCCTGAGCCAGTTCTTCTTCCATTCTCTCGCCGAGCATGGAGGACAGCATATCCCGCACCATGATCAGGCCCCCGAACAGAATGTCCGCTGAAATCACGATGGCAAGCCAGGACTCAATGGAGACATGGAAAACGGTGTAAACCAGCATTCCGGCGACGGTTACCAGGGACAGCAGAGAATGCTTGAGCTCGGATTTTCCGGTCTGTGTGAGAGCTCTGGAGTCTGTGTGCTGACCGGTGTGAATATCATGGCGCCCCACAACAATCCGTGCGATCATGCTGATGATAATAATCGAGAAGGAATAAACGGTGAAGCGAGGGCGCGACGGATGCAGGACGGACTGAATGCCGCCGAGAATACCGGTGATTCCCGCATAGGCTGTCAGGCCGGCAATGAGAAGTCCGCTGAGATACTCTACTCTTCCATATCCGAAGGGGTGCTTGCGGTCTGCGGGCTTTCCGGCAAGCTTTGCGCCGAGAACCGTGATGACGGCATTGCTTGCTTCGGTGATATGGCTCAGGCCGTCGAGGATCATGGAAACAGATCCGGAAAAGACACCCTCCAATGCCTCGAGGAGTGCCAGGACAACACTGACAAGGATGGCTGTGCGTCCGACGCGGACGATTTCCCGGGTTCTTGTGTTCTGATGGGTCATATATAAAAACGCTCCATTTCTTATCTTTTTTTCTTTCCCAATTAGTTCTTCCCCACTATAGCATCTTGAAAATCATCGCGCTATCTGTTTTTTCGTCAACGAGTTATATCGTAACGCCTTTGATGGCAAAAATGCAGAGCAGCGAGCAATCCGTAGCCAATACAGCATGTGGGGCCCCGCCTGCGGGGCAAAATTCCGCTGTATCTGATTGAGACATGGTCCCATAAGTTGGAAAATGAAGAATGATATTGAGTGCGGTGCTGAAATTTATTCTTCCAGTGGAAAAACCTAGCTTTCTATAGTATGATAAAAAATGAACGAAGTTGTATATTATACTGAAATTCTGCATTCTGAATGAAGGAGGCTTACTGAAATGAAGGTTACAGAGGACATCCGCTACATCGGAGTCAATGACCACAAGATTGACCTTTTCGAGGGGCAGTATAAAGTTCCCCACGGAATGTCTTACAATTCATATGTTATCATGGATGAGAAGATTGCGGTCATGGACACTGTGGATATCAGGTTCACGCATGAGTGGCTGGACAATCTGGCGGAGGTGCTGGGAGAGCGCAAGCCGGATTACCTGATTGTACAGCATATGGAACCGGATCATTCCGCGAACATCATGAATTTCATGAAGATTTATCCGGACACCGTTATCGTGGCGAACAAGAAGACGTTCGCGATGATGAATCAGTTCTTTGACATGGATCCGTCCATTCACACGGAAGAAGTAGAAAACGGGGGAACGCTCTGCCTTGGAAAGCACACTCTGACCTTTGTGTTTGCGCCGATGGTACACTGGCCGGAGGTTATGGTCACCTATGACAGTACGGATAAGGTTCTGTTCTCTGCTGACGGTTTCGGCAAATTCGGTGCTCTCGATGAGGAGGAGCCGTGGGATGATGAAAGCCGCCGCTATTACATTGGCATTGTCGGAAAATACGGCGCGCAGGTTCAGAAGCTTCTGAAGACTGCTGCGACGCTTGACATCCAGATGATCTGCCCGCTTCACGGACCGGTTCTGTCGGAGAATCTGGGACATTATATTGATCTGTATGACAAGTGGTCTTCCTATACACCGGAGGAAGAGGGAATCGTAATTGCGTTCACTTCCGTCTATGGTCACACCAGAGCCGCGGTGGAGCAGCTGGCCGAGATGCTTCGTGAGGGCGGTGCGCCGAAGGTTGTGGTTCACGATCTGGCGAGAACGGATATGTCTCTTGCCGTTGCGGATGCGTTCCGTTACAGCAAGCTGGTTCTGGCGACGACGACTTACAATGCGGAGCTCTTCCCGTTCATGCGTCAGTTCATTGATCATCTGACCGAGAGAAATTTCCAGAACCGCACGGTTGCTTTTATCGAGAACGGAACCTGGTCTCCGCTTGCGCTGAAGCTGATGAAAGAGAAGCTGGCTGGCTGCAAGAAGATGACATATGTCAATACCAGTGTCACGATCCATTCCGCACTGAAGGCGGACAGCAAGGATGCGCTGAAGAAGATGGCGGAGGAGCTGACGATGGATTATAAGGCTCTGTCTACGGAAAAAGCAGCGAAGAACGATATGACCGCTTTGTTCCGGATCGGATACGGCCTGTATGTAATTACCACCAACGACGGCAAGAAGGATAACGGAATGATCTGCAATACGGTGACGCAGCTGACAGATACGCCGAACCGGATTGCCGTGAATATCAACAAGAGAAACTACACCTATCACGTGATCAAGCAGACTGGAAAGCTGAATGTGAACTGTCTGTCTGTGGAGGCACCGTTCTCCGTTTTTGAGCGTTACGGATTCCAGAGCGGACGGGCTGCCGACAAGTTTGAGGGAGTTGAGGAGTTCCGCTCCGACAATGGACTGCGGATTCTGCCCCGCTATATTAACGCGGTGATGTCTCTGGAAGTGGAGTCTTATGTGGATCTGGATACGCACGGTATGTTCATCTGCACTGTTTCGGAGGCCCGTGTGCTGTCTGACAAGGATACGATGACCTATACCTACTATCAGAAGAATGTAAAGCCGAAGCCGAAGACCGAAGGCAAGAAGGGCTGGGTATGTACCGTCTGCGGCTATGTCTATGAGGGAGAGGAGCTCCCGCCGGACTTCATCTGCCCGATCTGCAAGCACGGAGCTGCGGATTTTGAACCGATCGGATAAATCGAATAATCCGTACGGAAACATAACAGATTGATTCCAGGCAAAAGAGAGGTACAGAATGGAAGAAGTATTCGAATTTTTAAAGAATGCCGGAACCTGGTATCTGGCGACCGTGGATGATGAGGGAAATCCTCAGGTGCGTCCCTTCGGGGCGCAGAATATCTTTGAGGGAAAGCTGTATATTCAGACCGGACTGAAGAAGAACGTGGCGAAGCAGCTGCTGGCGCATCCGCATATCGCAATCAGTGGAATGGCCAAGGGCAAGTGGATCCGCCTGAATGCGGAGGCGGTTTATGACGAGAGGATAGAGGCGCAGCAGGCGATGCTTGACGCAAATCCGGAGCTGAAGGATATGTATGCGGCCGGAGACGGCAATACCGCTGTTTTTTATCTGAAGAATGCAGCCGCGTCGATCTGCAGCTTTACTGAAGATCCGGTAACGGTAACATTCTGATTTTCATGACAGATGGCAAGGGATTTTATCTATGTCATGGACCTGCTGGGAACGTGCGCCTTTGCGATTTCGGGGGCGATGACGGCGATTCAGCAGGGACTGGATCTCTTCGGTATCATGATTCTGGCTTTGACGACAGCGGCCGGAGGGGGCTTTATCCGTGATCTTACGATCGGGAATCTCCCGCCGGTGGTGTTCCGGGATCCGGTCTATATCATTCTTTCCTTTGCGACTGCAGGCGTTGTCTTCGCCGTATTAAAGCTTCAGAGGCGACGGCTTCATCTGGAACGGCTGAAGAACATTTATGAGCGGGCGCTGCTGATCTCGGATACCCTGGGATTGGCAGCGTTTACGATTGATGGTGTCTCGGCGGGACGGTCTCTGGCGCAGACGAATCTCTTCCTTTCCGTTTTTCTCGGGGTGGTTACCGGGATCGGGGGAGGAATACTCCGGGATCTGTTTGCGGGGAAAAAGCCCTATGTCTTTGTGCGGCATGTATATGCGCTGGCTTCTGTAGCCGGTGCTGTGGCTGCCTATCTTCTTCCGCGCTGGATCGATTTCAGCATGGCGATGATGATCAGCTTCGGGATTATTGTACTGCTTCGCTACCTGGCGGCACATTTTCGCTGGGACCTTCCGAGAATTTCCGGGTGAGGAAGCGGACAGAATGACAAGGCCGTGTATATTTGCAGTGCCGCAGATAGAGGATATGTGACCGGGGTGAGGAAGCGGACAGAATGGCATGGCCGTGTGAATTTGCAGCGCCGCAGATAGAGCATATGAGAGCGGAGCGAGGAAGCGGCATGGCGGCAATGTAATAACGTAATGTAGATGGAATTTTCTGATGAAAGATTTTTCTGCAGAACAGATTTTTCTGCAGAACAGATTTTCAGGGCATCGAAGGAGCGGGGCTCAGAGATGGCAGAGATGATGTATGGGGATATTCCCGGTATAAGTAAGAAAGTTTCGAGGATTTTTTTTGGAACAGCCGGTGATACCTTTTTGAAAGGGCTGGACAATAACGCGCTTCTCGACGCGGTTTTTGATGCGGGAGTGAATGCTTTTGATACGGCGCGGCAGTATATGGATTCGGAGAAATCTCTGGGAAAATGGATTTCCGACAGAGGAAATCGTGACCGGATTGTTCTTCTGAGCAAGTGCGGGCATCCCGGCCCGGGCGGAAGGAAGAGGATCAACGAGAGGGAGATCCGGAAGGATTTTGAGAAATCAAGCCGGTATCTGTGCACGGATTATATTGATATCTACCTGCTGCACCGGGACGATCCGGATGTGGAGGCCGGCGTGATTGTGGAGATCATGAACGGCTTGAAGGCGGAGGGGAAGATCGGAGTTTTCGGAGGATCGAACTGGACGCACCGGAGAATAGAGGAAGCGAATGAGTACGCTTATAAGCATGGCCTGGTTCCGTTTTCTGTCTCCAGCCCGAATTTTGGGCTGGCAGATCAGGTGGCGGATCCGTGGGGCGGCGGCTGCGTTACGATTTCCGGTCCGTCAAATGAGGAGGCGCGAAGCTGGTACCGCAGAACACAGATGCCTGTCATCGCGTATTCCAGCCTTGGGCGCGGTCTTTTCTCGGGAAGGGTACATGCGGACGCGCCGGAGAAGGCGGGGGAAATTATGGATACGGTGGCGATGAAGGGTTACTGGTGTCCGGATAACCTGGAGCGGCTCCGCAGATGTGAGAAGCTGGCGGAGAGAAAGCACTGCACCGTGCCTCAGATCGCGATGGCGTGGATCTTCCGGCAGAAGATCAATGCCTTTGCCGTAGTAAGCACCCGGAAAATATCGAGAATGCAGGAGAACATAGAAGCGCTTCACATCGATCTCACGGAGGATGAGGTTCTGTACCTGGATCTGAGACGTAAGGATGTCTGATTCCTTGTGATGCTTCTAAACAGTGCGACAAACGGGGTTCGCTGCAGATCGTTCCGTGAGAATCCGGTTTGGGCTGCAATTTTCAAAATACAAAAGCTATATCAGATACAGACCGCCTGATAAAATATAAAAATTTTATCAGATACAGACCGTCTGCGTTGAGCGGATCAGGTGATGTGAGAAGAAGCAAGTCTGTTACCGCCGTATGTAATGAAACATCGGGAATGTTTTGTGCGGTTTGGGTGATGGAGGATGAGAGGGATAGAAAATGCGTGGACCAAAGCCACTGAGCACAGTAACAATTGATCCGGAGGAAATCCGGGCGGACCGCAGGAAGAGCAGGAGGTTTGATCAGTGCGGTCTGGGAGAGAAGGCGATTTACGTCGGAGGATGGCTGACTCCGAGAAGGTTTTATGTGCCGTATTCTCAGGTGACCCATGTGTTCAAAAGGGTGGCGGTCAGCAAGGGCAGTGGGAAGGCGTTTCTCACGCCGATTCTGTATCTCGTAGTCCGTTACGATGATGGAAAGGAGAAGCAGTGCAGTTTCCGGTACCTGAATGAAGCCGATGAGATGCTCACGGAGCTGGAACGAACCCACCCGGAGATTTCTCTGAAAAAGCCCGGAAGTGAGGCGGCAGATAGGGAAAAGGAGGAGAAACGTCGGAGGCTGGATTCGGTCGTTCTGGAGGGAGAAGCGGCACGCGCGGCGCGGAAGCTGGAAAACGCGAAGGAAATTCTGAATAAGAGACCGGCGCTTTACAAGGAGCTGATCGCAAGAGCCAGGATCAAGAGAAGCTGTGATCTGATCCGTCCGGGCTGGCAGGCCCTGGCTGCGGTGATCCTTGCCGCGGGCATCTGCTGCATTGTCGGTTCCCTGGCCGGTCTTCGTGCCGGGCTCCCGAAAATGACCGCAATCATGCTGATTCTGATCGGCGCGGCAGCGGTTCTGATGATGGTGAACAGCAGAATCCTTCCCACGCCGGGCAGGAACCGGAGATCGGCGGAACGGGCGTGGGAAAAGGCACTTGACCATATGCAGCATCACATCAACAGCTATCCGGGTTTTCCGCTTCCTGCCTGCTATTGCCATCCGGCTGTCTGTGACCGGATGATCCGCATCCTGAAGGAGGAGCGGGCTGCTGATCTGGACGGCGCTCTGGCGGTTCTGAAGGAGGACCTGAAGCAGATGGATCACACCGTACAGCTGGACAGACAGGACTATGAAGAGGTCGTGCAGATCAAGCCTCTTTTCCTTGTCAGCAATTATCGGTGAGAGTACGGTGATTTCGGCCGGTGGTTTTTCGATGATTTTTTGACCGGCGGGATTTCCGGTGTGGTACGGCGATATAGGTAAATATAAGGATGTTTGCATTGTGCAGCCCCGGGGACGATTGTGTGTAATTAATCGTTTTCGGGGCTGATTGTATGCAAATTATTGCAGAGAAAAAGCTTTCAAGATAAAAAATTTTATAATAGAGAAACAAGATCCATAAAATTTTCGGACTTTATATGGATCCTGACAGGATGGCCAAAAAAACATCAGAAATAACCGGTTTCAGGCAAAAAAATTAGCGAAAATAAAAAAACTATAAAAAAATGATTATTTTTTGGTGAAAACAGGTATAATAAAAAATAATTATATATCCCACGGCGTTAAGGATCAGCGGACCGTGGGAGGAAAAGGAGATACGCTATGATCACATTTATCATTGGTCTCGTAATCCTTTTCGTAGGCGGTGCGCTCTACGGAAAGCTTTGCGAGACAGTCTTCGGTCCGGATGACCGTGAGACACCGGCTTACGCAAAACAGGACGGTGTAGATTACGTTCCAATGAAGACCTGGAGAAATTCTTTAATTAACCTTCTGAATATCGCCGGAACCGGCCCGATTCTGGGACCGATTCAGGGTATTTTGTTCGGACCGATTGCCTTCCTGGCGATCCCGATCGGAAACGTCATCGGCGGTTCGATGCACGATTATTTTTCCGGTATGATCTGCACCCGTGACGGCGGTACCCAGATGCCGGATTTTGTGAAGAACTACACAAATAAGGCTGTGTTCTGGCTGTATGATGTATTCATCTGCCTGCTGCTGCTTCTGGTCGGCGCGGTATTCATCTACACGCCGGGCGACATCGCCACAACACAGATTTTCGGATGGAGCGGCGCTCCGACCGATCCGACAACCTGGATTGTGTATGCGATAATCTTTGTTTACTATCTGATTGCCACGGTATTCCCGATCGATAAAATTATCGGACGGATTTACCCGATTTTCGGTATGATTCTGGTATTTTCTGCAGTTGGTATCTTCATTGCGATTTTCGCGAGAAGCTATCCGCTGACAGAGCTGTGGGGCAGCTGGAATACAGCGGTGAACGGCGCGGGATTTGATTATGCTTCTTACTTCAGTGCCGGTCATTTCATCCCGATCTTCTTCGTTACGGTTGCCTGCGGTATTCTGTCCGGATTCCATTCGACACAGACCGCATTGATCTCCCGTACCATTGAGAGCGAGAAGGAAGGCCGCATGACCTTCTACAACATGATGGTTGTAGAGGGATTCATCGCGATGTGCTGGGCAGCCGGCGCAATGGCTATGATCAACCTTGGCGCGGCAAACGGCGGCGTTACCATGCAGCAGGTTGACGGCGTTTGGTCATTCTTCGGAATGGTCAACGGCGAGCTTACAAAGATCAGCGCGACCTCAGTGGTAGGTGTGCTCTGCAAGAACGCTCTTGGTCCGGTAGGTGGAATCATCGCTCTGATCGGAGTTATTGTACTTCCGATCACTTCCGGCGATACCGCTCTGCGTGCCCTGCGTCTGACTCTTTCCGATACCTTCCATCTGAAACAGGACAGCAACGCAAAGCGTATCGGACTGGCAATTCCGGTATTTGCTCTGGTTGCAGTCATCCTTGTATGGGCAAAGTTCGATGCGAACGGCTTCAACATTCTTTGGAGATATTTCGCATGGTCCAACCAGATGATATCTCTGTTTGCACTTGCCGGCATCGGCGCGTGGATGTGTGTCAACAAAAAAGCAAAGTTCGTGTGGATGCCTCTGATTCCGGCGGCGTTCTATGCATTCGTTACATCCTCGTTCATTCTGAACGCAAAGATCGGCTTCCATCTTCCGTGGCCGGCGGCATACGGAGTTGCGGCGGCATTTACAATTGTTTATCTTGTTGTTATTCTAATGAATGGCAAAAAGAAAGCTGGCAAGAGAGCAGCAGCATAAACTGGAATACGGGCTGTTCCGGATGGACGGAATGGGCGAATCTGCAAGCTGCTGTGCGTGACAACTGAATATGACAGGAGGGGGACAGCCATCAGCCATCTGTGCGGGCTGTCTCCTTTTTGATATAATTATCGCAGCGGCATTCATGCGGCGGTGTATTTATTCTGAGGGATTCACGCGGCGGCAGTCATCCGTTGGTGTATTTATTAGGTGGTGTATTTATGCGGTGGTATTCACGCGGCGGCTGTGGATTTTCATGTATCTTGTAAGCTGCGCGTGGAGAGTGAGCTGGAATAGGAAAAAAGAAGGAGCATCAATCAGATGGGTGATACGGAAATGATCAGTTTTTTGAAAAAGGAGGGGATTTCGGACCGGATACTTTCGGAGGTCGAATCCTTCCGTTCTTACTATAAGCTGAATCCGGGAATGGAACGGAGGATACCGGATCCGATGTACCATTACTACGGAGCGGATGTGTGGGAAAAGGCATTGTCCGCGCTGCTGGTCGGCGAGCATCTGCTCCTGTCCGGTCCGAAGGCTACCGGAAAAAACGTTCTGGCGCAGGATCTGGCCGCGGTTTTCGGGAGACCGGAGTGGGATATTTCTCTTTATATCAATACAGACGCCGCTTCTCTGATCGGAACGGATACGTTTGAGAACGGCGCGGTTCGCCTGCGGAAGGGACCGATTCTGCGGGTGGCAGAGGAGGGCGGTTTCGGCGTTCTTGATGAGATCAATATGGCGAAAAATGAATCGCTGGCTGTTCTTCACGCCGTTCTGGATTTCCGCCGGGTCATCGATGTTCCGGGATACGACCGCATCTGCCTGAATGAGGCTTCGCGGTTTATCGGGACCATGAACTACGGGTACGCCGGAACCCGTGAGGTCAATGAGGCACTCGCCTCGCGGTTCCTGATCATTCAGATGCCTGTCATCAGTGAGGAGAATCTGAAAAAATTGATTCGCGACAAGTACCCGGATATCCGGGAGGAGTACGCGGAGCAGTTCTCGCAGCTGTTCCATGACATTCGCAGAAAGTGTGAGGGAGGCGAGATTTCCACAAAGGCGCTGGATCTGCGAGGGCTGATGGCATCGATCAATCTGATCCGTCACGGTCTTGGCGTTATCGACGCCATCGAGCTGGGCATCGTCAACAAATGCTTCGATGACTATGAGCGGCAGCTCGTCAGGGATATGATTACCGTGCGTTTCCCGGGAGATCTCGGGAGAGATAAAATCTTTTGCGACTGAGTACAGCTGCCTGCGCAGCGGGCAGCACGTTGACTTAGACAGTAACGACCATACGGTACATCGTGCCACATACGGTATAAGTCCCAGCGTCATGAAAGCTGCTTCGCATCTTCCGTGACGCTGACAGGTCAGGTCGCAGATCATCGGTGCGGACAGGAAATTATGTTCCGCGTGTGTCGGAATCTGACGGGAACGGATCTTCAGGCAGCTTGTGTTGGAATTTGACGGGAAGAGATCTGCAGGCGGCTTGCTCCGTCTGTCAGATTATATGAGGAAAGGGTATGGAAATCTCGGAATTTGAAAAGAAACGCGCCGCGAATCTGATCTGGAACGGAGCGGAGAATTATAGTATTGAGCCCGGATTCCGTGTCTTCGACAGCGAGGGGCACGCCGATCTGTACTGGAACAGTATCGTCGGCGCGGTACATAAGCACTATGACTGGGAGAAGCTGGAGAGATTCTACAACACCTTTCACGAGAAGATTGACCAGACGGCTTATGAGAGCCTTTTCTGGATCGCGATGGAGAATTGTACCTTCGAGAAGGAAAAGGATGTGAGGCCTGTTTTTCCTTATCTGAGACGGGAGTACGCGAAGCGTCAGCTGAAATCGCTGGAGGGAAGCTTCGCGCTGGAGGACTCTGCGGGGCAGAGAGTACTGGCTGTGATGCACGGGCACTTCCGGAGAGTCCTGGGCGAGAACGAGGGACTTCCGGATGTCGTAGATGTGAAGCTTCTGAATGACATCGAGGTGAGCGGGGACCTGGATACGGATCAGGTGATCGACAGGATTGCCGACACTCTGGAGACGTACTTTACATACCGGCGGCCGGGATCGACGAAGCCGGTACCGAAGAGCAGTGTAAATCCGTTTTCTTTGTTTTTCCTGAGGAGAAAACAGAGGAGAGAGGCCGGGAATATGGGACCGATCCGCCGGCTCGCCTTCGGATACGGCGAGCATCTGTCGGAATACGGGAGCGAGGTTCTGGACCAGAGCCGTCTGAGCGTCGCTTTTGCGAAGTATTCTGCACAGACCGACGAGGGTTTAAAGGAGTATATCACAAATTATTTCGGGAAACCTCTCTATGATCAGAAGATCGTGCGCCGGCTGGAGAAGGAGTACTGCACGGGAAATCATACGGATGTTCATCTTCATTTCACGGACGGCGCGTATGACGATGAGATGCTGAAGAGCGGTTTTGCGGGAAAAATGCGGAAGCAGGCGGTGGAGCAGGCGAAGGAAAATGAGGAGGCATTTCAGGAGAATGTCGCGAAATACCGCATGGAAATTCTCCGCCTGACGAATCGGATCCGGAATTCCATGCTGATGCACATGGACAATCAGGTGGTGAAGTCGAATTCGGGGAGGCTCGATGCGTCTTTGATCTGGCGCGGGCTTGAGCTGGATGACGACCGTATCTTCCGGAAGGTACTTCCCGGGGACAGCGGCAATCTTTCGGTCGATCTCCTGCTGGACGCGTCTACCTCGCAGGTACACCGGCAGCCGGTTGTCGCGGCGCAGGGCTATATGATCGCGGAGAGTCTTACGCGATGCGGAATCCCGGTCAGAGTGTATTCGTTTTGCTCGATGAATGGATATACCGTTGTAAACCTGTTCCGTGATTACCATGAAGTGAAGAAGAACCGTAACATCTTCCGGTATTTTACGACGGGGGCCAACCGGGACGGTCTGGCGATCCGCCTTGCCGCGGGAATGATCGAAAAAAATGATGCCGATCACCGGCTGCTGATTGTCCTGTCTGACGGGAAGCCGAACGACGCCATTAAGGTGCGGACTTCGTCCGGTTCATATAAGGATTATGCTGGCACAACCGGCGTGGAGGATACCGCCGCGGAGGTGCATCGGGCAAGGATGCAGGGCATTACCGTTCTGTGCGTTTTTACCGGCGATGAAAAAAGCCTTCCGGCAGTGCAGCGTATCTACGGCAGGCATTTCGCGAGGATCCGGAAGCTTGATCTTTTCGCGGATACGGTTGGAAGTATGCTGCAGACCTGTCTGAGGAATCTGTGAAGATAAATCCGGTTTTAATAGCATAGGTATCTGATACCTTTCAGAAAAATAATTGCCGTCTTATATCCCCGTAGCTAAAGCAACAGGGATATAAGTCGGCATTTATTTACGCGAGCGTCGCAATAGCGAGATAAAACTCGCGCAGCGTGTTTTATCTCTTTTTTGATAAATATGTTTCGAAACATTTGTTTTGGTAAAGAGAAAAATGTTTGATCCGTATCCTGGGATACGGATTTTTTTGATTCCTTTGTGTATGCTCGTGTTGTATCGGAAAGGGCGGTGAAGAAAATGAAAGAAAAAGTTGGAGACGTTTTTTCTATTGCAAAAGATAACAATCCGGTTCCGGGATGCACCATCTCAAGGGAAGTGTACAGCGGTACCAATTCCATCACGTACTTTTCATTGGCTGCCGGCACAGATATCAGTGCTGAAATTTATTCCAGCTATAAGCTGATTCTGGTGGCGGATGGAAGCATGGAAGTATATGGAAGAGACGGATTTATCAGGGAACTGAATGCCGGCGGGGCTATCGTGACTCTGACAGATACCCCGATGGGAATGCGCACGCAGAAGGGCGTGGTTTACACGGAGATTTTAATTCAGAAGGAGGATATTATGAACAATACAATTAAGGCGGGTGAGGTATTTCAGCTGGCAGAGGTGGTTCCTTATCAGGCGGGCAGAATTGTGAATATGGATGTTGTCCACAACGATAAAATGAAATTTGTAGTGATGTCGTTTGATAAGGGAACGGGTCTTTCCGAGCACGCGGCTCCGGGAGAAGCGATTGTTTTTGCGCTGGACGGAGAGGGAATCATCGGATATGAGGGAAAAGAGCACAAAATCAAAGCCGGCGAGAACTTTCATTTTGCTAAGGGAGGACGTCATTTTGTGAAGGCCTCGGAAAAGTTCAAGATGGCATTGCTGCTGACACTTGACTGACCGACGTTTACTGACAACTGAGTCTGAACTTGTACATATATATGAGTATTGGAGTAAGCAGAGATATGGCAAAGAAGATTGACTTTAACAAATCTGTGTATGAACTGGTGCAGGAGTACCCGGAGCTGAGAGACATCCTTTCCGGCGTCGGATTCCGGGAGATCACGAAAAAGGGAATGCTCGGTTCTGTCGGAAGAGTCATGACGATTCCGAAGGGCGCGAAGATGAAAAATATCTCGATGATGGATGTGGTCATGGCACTCATGACGCACGGCTTTGAAATCGAGGGAGAAATGCCGGAGCTGAAAATGCCCTGGGAGGAAGCAAGGGACGCACAGGCAGCCGGTGACAGTGTGAGCCGGGAGGCGGCGCAGGCAGCCGGTGACAGCGTGAGCCGGGCGGCGGTACAGGCAGATGGCGGCAGTGTGAGCCGGGAGGCGACGCAGACAGAAGGCGGCATGACTGAGGAGCGCAACGAACTTCTCAAGAGCTACCTGAGAAGACTCGGCAGCGGTGAGGACCTTGAAGCGGTAAGAGCCGATTTTGTGAAAAATTTCCGTGATGTTGATGCCTCCGAAATCATGAGAGCGGAGCAGGATCTTCTGAAATCCGGGACTCCTCTTGAGGAGGTGCAGAAGCTCTGCGATGTACATTCCGCGCTTTTCCACGGTGCGACAAGAGAAGAGAAGATCGCCAATGCGGAGAAGGCGGTAGAGGATTCTCTTATGAAGAAGACCGGAGACTCCTCTGTTGCAGCAGGGAAGGCCGGAGATTCCTCTGTTGCAGCAGGGGCGACAGGAGGTTCCTCTGCTGTAGAGAAGAAGAGAGCCGGTGCTTCTGTCGCTGAGCAGAGGACAGCAGACTTCTCTCGTATAGCGGAGATGACCTCAACGGCAGCTGCGGATCCGGGCGACCGCAAAGAGCTGGCGGCTTCGCTCGCGTCGGTTCCGGGCCATCCGCTGAATCTCTTTGAGAGGGAGAATCAGGCAATCGAGGCGCTTCTTCTCCGTGCGCGTGAGGCTGTCGCCGGAAAGAATGCGGACGACAGGCTTATGTCACAGCTTCGCGAGATTGCAGTTCACTACGCGAAGAAAGGAGATCTGCTCTATCCGCATCTGAAGGTGCGTTATGATATCTCCGGCCCGTCAGATGTCATGTGGACCGTGGATGATGAGATCCGCGACGAGATCAGTGCGCTGTCAAAGGATGAAGATCACGACGACGACTGGTACGGCCGGCTGTCGGCGGTGCTTGACCGGGCGGAGGAAATGATTTACAAAGAAAAAAATATTCTCTTTCCGATCTGCGCGGTGAATTTCACGGCGGATGACTGGTATTCGGTGTACCGGGACTCCGGAGATTATACGGAGATCCTCGGTCAGTCCTTTACGGACTGGGAAGAAGCGGAGCAGGCTCTGGACGCAGAGAAAAAGGCAGAAAAGCCTGGTCTCTCCCAGGGCGAGGTTGTGATGCCGGGCGGACATATGACGGTTCCGCAGCTTACAGCACTGCTGAACACCATACCGATGGAGATCAGTTTTATTGATGCGGACAACATCAACCGCTACTTCAATGAGGGACCGAAGGTCTTCAAGCGCGCGGGAATGGCCATTGACCGGGAGGTCTTTTCCTGCCATCCGCCAAAGGTAGAGCCCATGGTCCGCAGTATTCTGGACAGCTTCCGGGACGGAAGCAGGGACAGTGTACCGGTATGGATGGAGAAAAACGGAAGAACCATGCTGGTGAACTATCTTGCCGTAAGAGACCGGAAGGGCAATTATCTTGGGGCTGCGGAGCTGGTGCAGGATATGGAATTCGCGAAGGAGCACTTCGCGGGTCACTGAATCAGCAGGGGAACAATGAATGCCAGAGCATCAGGCAACGTAAGGCTGCTGAATGTGACGGAACCGTAAGGCAATTATGAAAGCAAGGACTGCGAGACCGGTGAATCAGCAGGAAAATGAATTGACGGTTTTGCTTTATCTGCTATACTGTAAATACAAAGAAAAACTGCTGGGGGAGCGGAAGCTGAGAGTGCCGTGCATGCGGCTGACCCTGATGACCTGATCCGGTTAATGCCGGCGTAGGGAAGCTGAGTCTGAATGCAGGCTGTGTGATCAAAGAAATGAATGTTTCTGAGAGTTCCGTAACTTTGAAAAGTGAAATCCTCCCGCAGACAACTGTGAGGAGGATTATATTATGTCTGTATTTGCTACTCTTGGAAGTGACGGAGTATACCAGCTGACGCAGGTCGGCTACATTGCAGTAATTGCCGTGATCATCCTGGCATTGCTTCTGGTCTGCCTGATCCGGAAACCGGATCAGAAGGGTGTGCTCGGCACAAGAAAGCTTGTATTCTCGGCGATGGCAATCGCGCTTGCGACGGTCGCATCCATGATTAAGCTGTTTCATCTGCCGATGGGCGGCAGCATAACCTTCTTTTCCATGCTGCTGATATCGCTTGTGGGATATTGGTACGGCCTTGGAACAGGGCTGTTTGCAGGTCTTGCCTACGGTCTTCTCCAGCTGATCATCGATCCCTATATTATTTCTTTGCCGCAGATGCTGGTGGATTATGTGTTTGCGTTTACGGCTCTCGGACTGTCCGGTGTGTTTTCCGGGGCGAAGCACGGACTGATCAAGGGCTATCTGCTTGGAGTGGTCGGCAGGTATTTCTTCGCGGTTCTTTCAGGCTACATTTTCTTTGGAAGCTATGGCAATGAATACGGAATGTCGGCGATCGGATACTCCCTTGCCTACAATGCGATCTACATCTTCGTGGAGTGCGGCCTCACCATTGTGCTGCTTCTCATACCGGCCGTGAATAAGGCGATGATAAGGGTCAGAGGGATGGCACTTGCGGGAGGTAATTCGAGACAGAGCGTGGCATAAGGCACGGTCGAGGCATTGAGACGGCGCGTGTGCGGGAATTTTCGGACGGTCGCAGGCAGTATGAGACGCTGAAGGCCGGAATGTCCGTGGATGATGCAGCGCAGGAATTCCCGGTCGGTCACAGTATGAGACAGCATCCGTGTAAGTGAACATGCAGGAGGAATCAAAATGACTGTTTTTCTGCTGACAGTACTGATTGCTTCGGAGGTGGCGGCAACGTCGCTCCTGAAGTATACGCATCACTTTACCCGGCCGTTACCGTCAATTATCTGTATCGCGTGTTATTGTGTGTGTTACTACACCTTTTCTCACGTCATGGATCGTATGAACGTGGGCGTCGCCTACGCAATCTGGTGCGGAGTGGGACTGATCGCCACAAATGTCATCGGCTATCTGCTGTTCCGGCAGAAGCTGACCGGTGTCGGCGTCTTTGGAATCGTGCTGATTATCATCGGGTGTGTGATTGTAAACGTCTGGGGAACCAGATAGTGGGATACGGCAGATATGGAATACTGCAGATATAAAATATGGCAGATATAGAATGCTGAAAATATATAATACGATACGGCAGATATGTAGAAGAAGGCCGCTGCGCAAACTGTTGCGTGGCGGCCTTCCTTGTTCGCTTGAGGATTCTGAACATATGGCCAGGTATCGCATCAGCTCATCAAAAACGCAGACAGGATCGTTACACGCGAAGCGTGTGTAAGAGACTGGCCGTGATTTACGCGAATAGTGAGCCGCAGCCGAATGCGAAGTATTCGTGTGCGGCGAGCGTCGCGATAGCGAGATAAAACTCGCGCAGCGTGTTTTATCTCGTTTCGAAGGCAGCAGGAATGAGATTTCTTTTTCGTTGACATTTCCGGAATGTTCCTGTATAATTCAAAAACATATTTAGTTGATAGGAAATATAATGAATACAGAAATGTAATGCAAAAACGTGGCTGAGAGTCGGTATTATGAGGAACTGCGGCAGTGAAGTGGTGTTATGAGGAACTGCGGCTGTGGGCTGGCGTCAGGAGAAGCTCCGGCTGTGGTTTCGTAACATAATGAGCGGCAGGCGTATTTTTTCTGGAGGAAGGGACGCATGAAGAGCATGATCAGGAGAGTGCCGGTTCCGATAGCAGGAGTGATGCTGGGTTTTGCGGCATTTGGGAATTTTCTGAAGAGCTATTCGAATCTTGTGTGGATTCTCATGGAGCTGGTATCCGTGGCGCTTCTGGTGCTGCTGGTTCTGAAGGCTCTTCTGTATCCGGACGATTTGCGCCGGGATATGAAGAATCCTGCCATAGCCGGCGCTGCGGGGACTTTTTCCATGGGACTGATGTTCCTCGCAGTCAGTCTGAAGAGTGTCAGCGTTCCGGTTGGTGTGTCAGTCTGGTGGGCGGCGCTGGTGCTTCACGCGGTGCTGATCGTGTGGTTTACAGCGTCCTTTGTGCGTTATTTTCAGCTGAAAAACGTATACATGACCTGGTTTCTGGTTTATGTGGGCATTGTGGCGGCTGCGGCGACGAGCCCTGCTTTCGGGATGCAGGCGCTCGGCAGAGTGCTGACGGTTTACGGTCTGGCAGCGACGTCGGTAGTGATGATCCTGATGGCGGTCCGTTATCGTAAGCTCCCTGCGGAGAAGCCGCTTGCGCCTCTGACGGCGATCTGTGCGGCGCCGTTCAGCCTGTGCCTGGTGGGATATCATCAGTCCTTTGAGACAAAGGATCCTGCTGTATTTCTGGTGATCTTTCTGTTCTCCAGCGCCTTCTATGTGCTCGGAGTGGTACAGGTATTCCGATACATCGGGGGAACATTTTATCCGTCATTTTCGGGATTTACGTTTCCGTTCATCAATACCGCAATCGGAACCCGGCTGACATGGAACGCGCTTCGTGCGGGGGACTGGGGGAAAAAAATTTCCGGATTTGTGCCGGGACGGGGAAATGATATTGTGTCTGTATTTTTGGTACTGGCAGATGTAGAATGTATAATTGCCGGGATTTTGCTGGGTATTGTTTTTTTCAGGTATTTTGTGTTTTTGTCCGGAAAAGAACAGATAGCAGCTGCCGGCACAGGCAGATTGCGGCAGCCAATGATGCCGCAGGAGGAAAAAAGAGGAGGATATCAGAAGCATGCTCGAACATATTCACACACATCGTAATCTGATTGGGTTTGATGAAAATGGAATCCCGGTCGTGATTCAGAAAGCATCCGCGCATGATCCGGAAAAAATAGACGCGGAGTACCGCGCAGTAGAGGAAGGAAGAGATCCGGAATCTGTGCATGACGGAAAAGAGAAGATTCATGCAGACGAGGGAATGGGGCACCATTCTGTGGAGGGCGCGGCATGTGTCGACACAGAGGAAGATGAGAACGCGTTTATCCGGGACTATATGAATGCCGTAACCGCATACCGCAAGACCTTCCCGTCCAAGCAGGATCAGATTGACAAGACACCGGACCCGGCAATCCGTGAGATGCTTCTGCGCTCGGAGCAGCTGGGTATTGACACAACTTTCGACCGGTTCGATAAACAGCAGCCGCAGTGTAATTTTGGTATGGCCGGCATCTGCTGCAAGATCTGCAATATGGGACCGTGCCGTATCACACAGAAGGCGAAGAAGGGTGTCTGCGGGGCGGACGCCGATCTGATTGTCGCGCGGAATCTTCTGCGTGCGGCGGCGGCCGGAGCCGCGCAGCATGGCATGCACGCGAGAGAGCTGATGCTTGAGCTGATGTGGGCCGCAGAGGGCAAGCTGGACACGCCGCTCCTGGGTGAGCAGAAGATTCTGACCACGGCGAAGGGCTTCGGGATTCCGACAGAAGGCCGTGAGGTGAAGGATGTCGCATACGATCTGGCAAAGGCTCTGCTGGATGATCTTTCCAGCCCGGATCCGGCTCACGTATACAAGACAGCGGAGGTCTGTGCTCCGCCTGAGCGCGTAAAGCTCTGGAAGGATCTGGATATCATGCCGATCAGCGCCTATCATGAGGTTTTTGAAGCGTACCACAAGACGGCGGTGGGAACTGACGGAGACTGGAGAAGCACGATGGAGCATTTCCTGCGCTGCGGACTCGCCTTCTGTTTCACCGGTGTGGCGGGAGCGTCGATCGCGACCGATTCTCTGTTCGGTATCGGCGACCGTGTGACCTCGAAGGTGAATATCGGAGCACTGGAGAAAGGGTACGTGAACATTGCGGTTCACGGTCATCTGCCGCTTCTGGTAAAGGAAATTGTGAAATGCGGCCAGACAGAGGAAATGATTAACCTTGCGAAGGAAAAGGGTGCGAAGGGAATCCGTTTCTACGGAATCTGCTGCAGCGGACTTTCCGCGATGTACCGCTATGACGGCGTTATTCCGCTGTCCAACGCGGTTTCCGCGGAGCTGGTCCTGATGACCGGAGCGCTGGATCTCTGGGTGGCAGATGTTCAGGATGTGTTCCCGGCGATCATGGATGTCGCAAAATGTTACCGCACGACGGTTGTGACGACGAGTGCTTCCGCGCGTCTGCCCGGTGCCGAGAGAATGGAGTTCGACCGTCATCATTCCAACATCGGTGAGGCGAAGGAGCTGGCGCGGAAGATCGTCCTGCGCGGAATCGAGAGTTTCGAGGACAGGAAGGGTATTCCGGTCTACATTCCGCCGTATGAGGTCACCGCGGAAGTCGGTTTTTCCGCCGAATATCTGGGCCGCCGTTTCGGAGGCTTCGGACCGATCGCGGAGGCGCTGAAGGACGGACGGATTCTCGGAATCGTCAACATGGTCGGCTGCAATAACCCGAAGGTGCCGTATGAACGGTGCATCGCGGATGTGGCGAAGGTGCTGATTGAGAATAATGTAATCATCCTCACGAACGGATGTGCATCGTATCCGCTGATGAAGCTCGGCTACTGCGCGAAGGATGCAAACAGGCTTGCGGGAGAAAAACTCCGCGGTTTCCTTGAGCCGGATCTTCCGCCGGTGTGGCATGTGGGAGAGTGTATCGACAACACGAGATCGAGTGCCATCATGGCAGGCATTGCGGGTGCGCTCGGCCAGAAACTGCCGGATATGCCGTATGCGTTCACTTCTCCTGAGTGGAGCAATGAAAAGGGAATCGATGCGGCTCTGGCCTTCCGTCTTCTGGGAATTTCCTCTTACCATTGTGTTGAGGCGCAGATCTTCGGTTCGAAGAATGTAATTGAGTTCCTGAAGCAGGGAACCGAGGAAACACTCGGATCTCACATGGTGGTAAATGTGGATCCGGTCAAGCTCGGTGAGCAGATTGTCGCGGATATGAAGGAGAAGAGAAAAAAGCTGGGCTGGGACTAAGTAAAAACTAAGGCCTTGGCTGCATGGTAAAGATATGGTACTATTTTTATAAAAACTGACTGGTGTGCCTTGGGCGTTATCTCAGCTTAAGAATACTGCCGGAACAGAATGCGGAGTGTCATTACGACGCTCCCGTTCTGCTCCGGTTTTTTTGTGTATAAGTCCAGTCGCAATGTTCTTGGCCCACGGGGAGCTTGCTCAGCAGTGGGCAAGAACATTAGCGACGACAACAGGTATGAGCACAAAGTGACGCGCAAGCGGCACGAAAGTGCTCATGCCTGTTAGCGGCACGAAAGCTGCGAAGCAGCGAAGTGACGCGGGGACTTATACGGCAGGTCCAGTCCAGTGGCAATGTTCTTGGCCCACGGGGAGCCTGCTCAGCAGTGGGCAAGAACATTAGCGACGACAACAGGTATGAGCACAAAGTGACGCGCAAGCGGCACGAAAGTGCTCATGCCTGTTAGCGGCACGAAAGCTGCGAAGCAGCGAAGTGACGCGGGGACTTATACGGCAGGTCCAGTCCAGTGGCAATGTTCTTGGCCCACGGGGAGCCTGCTCACCAGAGGGCCAAGAACATTCGCGAAGCACACAGGATTTGAGGGGGACAAAAATGCTTGCAATGATTGATAACTTTGATTCCTACACATACAACCTGGTAAGTTATTTCCGGGAGCTCGGGGAGGCGGTGACGGTGATCCGGAGAGACCGGATTTCCCCGGATCGCATCGGGAGGATGAAGGATCTGGAGGGAATTGTCATTTCGCCGGGACCGGGATCTCCTTCCGAAGAGGACCCTTCGGTGGCGGTGATCCGGACATTTCAGGACAGAGTGCCGATACTCGGAGTCTGCCTGGGGCATCAGATCATTGGATTTACTTACGGAGCAGAGATCCGGCGCGGGAGAGCGCCGATGCATGGCAAGGTTCTTCCTGCATACAATAACGGGACGGGATTGTTTTCGGGTCTGCCGGATGAATTTGCGGTGACGCGTTATCATTCACTGATTGTGTCCGGAGAAAATCTCCCGCCAGTGCTTGCGGTTGACGCGGTGGACGGGGAAGGAATAATTATGGCAATGCATCACAAATACTGCCCGGTTTACGGTGTTCAGTTTCACCCCGAGGCGGTTCTGACGGCCTACGGTCATGAGCTGCTGGAAAATTTTCTTCGAATATGCAGGGACTGCAGGACGAGCAGGGGATAAAAGCGGACGGGAACTTTGCCGGCAGTGATGAGGGAAATGGAAGAATGAAAGGAGAAGAAATTAACTACCGTTGTGTTGAGGAGAGAAGCAAGGCAGAATTCGTGAATAGACGATGTAAGCTGAGAGATAATACGGCAGGGCGTATGACAGACGAGAAAGCGAACGGGAGAATGCAATGAGACGGATAATAACGGAAGAGTGGTGTGGAGAAGGGATGACGCTGGAACGGCTTGCTGATGTCATCCGGAGAGATGGCATCAGCGGATCGGACTGGGCATTTCTGGATTCCTCGCTGAAAGGACCGGACGGAAGATATTCGATCCTTGGCCTGTATCCTTATCTTGAGGCGGAGGAAAGAGAAGGGGAGCTCTTTGTGAATGGAGATAGGCGGCCGGGGGATCTGCTGGATTTTTTGAAGGATTATATCGAGAATAACCGGGATAGACAGAACAGGGAATCCGGGATCGGCGGGGAGCGGAAGGCTGCCGGCTGCGGAACAAGTGGTGAGCAAAAGGAAGCCGGCTGCGAAAGAGGCGGGGAGCGGAAGCTTGCAGGCTGTGAATCCGGCAGTGAGCGGAAGAAGGATGAGAGAGGAACCGATTCGAAGCGGCGAGATGGCGGACCGGTCATGACCACAGGGGCCATTGGCTGGTTAAGTTATGATTACGGAAGGAAAAGGGCGGAGATACCGGGACGGCATGAAAACGATGATTTTTCCGTTGACGGAGGTCTGCCCGACGGGAGATTTGTCTTTTATGATCTGTATCTGGTTGAAGATCTTCTGGAGAACAGAATCTGGATCTGCACCGGGGAAAATCTGGCCGGAATTGGTGATTATCGGGAGAAAGTCCGGATGTGGGTCGGGGAAACAGCGTGCGTTTGTGCGGAGAACGTTACGAATGACAAACGGATTGTGCGGAATGAGCCGGACAGGATGGAGGAGAGGGAAAAAGCGGTCATAACCGGTGATTCGGAAAGGACGGATGCCGGAGAAGACACCGGAGAAGTGATTTTTTCCTCTGATTACGGAGAAGAGGATTACGAAGAGACAATCCGTAGGCTGATCGAGTATATGAGGGCAGGAGATATCTACGTCATGAATATGACTCGCAGGATTACAGCGGAACACATCGGGGATCCGTATCAGATGTTCCGGTATCTGCGGAAGCATAATCCGTCGCCGTTCGGCGCATTCCTGTCCTTCGGAGAGTATGAGATTGTGTGCGCCTCCCCGGAGCGCTTCCTGCGGGTTCGGGATGGAGCCGTGGAGACCAGTCCGATCAAGGGAACGCGGAAAAGAGGGGATACGCCTGAGGAGGATCAGAGACTGAGGGAGGAGCTTGCGGAGTCGGAGAAGGACAAAAGTGAGCTGCTGATGATCGTGGATCTGGAGCGGAATGACCTGAACCGGGTGTGTGTGCCGGGATCTGTGAAGGTGCCGCGCATGTATTACATCGAAAGCTTCGCAACGGTGCATCATCTTATCTCGGATGTAACGGGGAGGCTGAGACCGGATTGCAGCGCGGTGGATCTGCTCGATGCGGCTTTTCCGGGCGGGTCAATCACAGGCGCACCGAAGCGTCGTGCGATGGAAATCATCGATGAACAGGAGAACAGCAGCAGGGGACTGTATACAGGAGTCATCGGCTATCTGGGATTGGACGGGAACTGTGATTTTAATATCGTGATCCGGACGGCGGTCTGTCGAAATGGCTGCTGCAGCATCGGAGTCGGCGGGGGAATTACCGTGGATTCGGATCCGGAATTCGAATATGAGGAGACAAATCAGAAAGCGGCGGCACTGCTCGAGGCGATTCGTGCGGTAAACCACATGCTGTAAACAGAGTCACAGACTGTATAAGTCCCCGCGTCACTTCGCTGCTTCGCAGCTTCCGTGCCGCTAACAGGTGACCGACTTCGTCGGTCTGTCGCGGCGTTCGCCCCACCGCTTCACACTTTGTGTGAGCGGATGTGGCTCACTGCCCGCGCATATGAGCATTCCCACGTTGCTTTGCACCGCTCCATGCTCATACCTGTTGTCGTCGCTAATGTTCTTGCCCACTGGTGAGCAAGCTCCCCGTGGGCCAAGAACATTGCGACTGGACTTATACAGTAAAAGAATGAGAGAATAAGGGAATAAGATAGCAGGCGGCGCTGCCTGAGGCGGTCTGCGCGGCAACAGGAGAGCAGGAAGAGCTCTGGACGGGGAGAAATGCGGTACAGTTCAGACAGAAAGAATCGGAAACAGAGGTGTGAGATGGAAGAGATCAGATGTAAGGTGGATGACGGCTTTTTCTTCGGAATGGGATTATTCGAGACAATTGCAATAATCCATGGGACGGCAATGCTGGAGGATCTGCATATCCGCAGGCTGGCAGGCGGACTTCGTGACCTGCATATTGAAAACAGAGCGTATCTGAAATGGAAGGAAGAGCGTGGAAGAGGGGAAGAACGTGGCAGCGGGGAATGGTGCGGAAACGGCGAAAAAAGTGGGATGGAAGCCTGGCTGACGGAGGTGCTGCACGAATATCTGTCGGGACTTGAGAAAGGGCGGATATGGGAAAGAGGGGTGCTGAAAATTACTGTGACGGAGGAGAATCTGCTGTTCAGCACCCGGGAGAATCCCTATACGGACCGGCAGTTCCGGGAGGGACTCCGGCTGCGTTTCAGCCCGGTTTTCCGAAATGAGACCTCGCCATTCACCTACTATAAGACATTGAATTGCGGGGACAATATTCTGGTACACCGGCAGATCCGGAAGATGGGATATGATGAAGCAGTTTTTTTGAATACAAAGGGCGAGATCTGCGAGGGATCCGTAAGCAATGTTTTTTTTACGAGGGGAAATGAAGTAGTGACTCCGCCGGTAATAAGCGGGCTTTTGAAGGGAACGATACGGAGCTATCTGCTTGATCCGGGGAAAAAATGGACGCTGGGTCCGAAGGAAGGGGACTGTCTGGAATTCCGGGAACAGGTGGTGCGGACGGAAGATCTGAAAAAATTCACCGGCATGTTCATCACCAATTCTCTGATGGGAATCATGCCGGTGCAGTCTCTTGGAAGATTTCGTTTTCCGGACAGGAAAGCCGCTGAAGTACTGCGTGCTTTCTTCCTCCGGGATATAGAAACAGTGAGCCGCGAAATGGAAGCGGTCAGCCGCGAATAGGAAGCGATCAGCCGCGAAATGGAAGCGGACAGACAGGATAAGGAAACAGTCAGTCGTAAAGATTCAGTTTCTTCATGATCAGAATTGATATATACAGGGCTGCGGCCGTCAGAAGCCAGGAGACCGGCCAGACGAGGCAGAGGACTTCGTAAACCGGGTGGCGTGCGAAAACGGTAAACAGCCAGATCAGCCGGAACAGGATGGTGCCGCACAGAATCTCGACGGAGGGGAGCAGAGAATGACCTCTTCCGCGGAGAACGGCTGCAGGAATCTCATACAGGGTGACGAGGTACTCCCAGAGGAGAACCAGGCGGTTCCGGCGGATGGCGTACATCAGGACGGCCTCTTTTGAGGAGAAAATCCGCATGAAGAAGGTCCCGGAGAGCGCGATCGGAACGCTGAGCACGGCGCCGGCCAGGGCTCCGAAGATGAGACAGTACAGGAAAATCTTCCCGCAGCGTTTCTTCTGTCCGGCGGCGTGGTTCTGGCTGATGAAGGTGGTGGCGGCCTGCGTGAAGGCGGCTACGGCAAAGTATCCGAAGTACTCAAAGTTCAGGGCGGCGGCGCTTCCTGCGATGGCGTCGGATCCGAAGCCATTGATGGCAGCCTGGATAAATACATTTGAGACGCAGAATACTGCCTCCTGTATACCTGCCGGCAGGCCGATGGCCAGGAGTCGCTTTACATTTTCTCCCTTCAGCCGGAGATTGCGCAGGGAAAGATGGAATTCATCGGTTTCCTTCATCAGGAAGGAAACCGTGAGGGCGGCACTCAGGGCATTGGAGATGTCCGTCGCGAGAGCGACACCGGTTACATTTAAGCGGCACACAATAACAAAGAAAAGATTCAGTATGACATTCAGTATTCCCGCGGAAATCAGAGCATAAAGGGGTCTTCTGGTGTCACCCTTAGCCCGCAGAATGGCGCTTGCGAAGTTGTAAATCACAATGAACGGACTTCCGAGCATGTAGATCTGAAGATAGCGGACGCCGAGATCGAGGATATTGTCCGGAGTGGATATCAGGATCAGGAGCGGCCGGGCGGCCACGAGTCCGCAGATCATCAGGATGACGCCGACAATGAGACTGAAGAGCATGGAAGTGTGAATAGCCGCCGGAATTTCTTTCCGGCGGTTCATTCCGATGTATCGGGCGATCAGGACATTGACGCCGACGGAGAGACCGGTGATCAGGCCGAGGATGATGCCGATGGGTTCCGCGTTGAGACCGACGGCAGCCAGTGCTTCAGGAGAGGAAAACTGTCCGATGACCGCGGAATCCGCGGAATTGAAGAGCTGCTGCAGAATGCTCGCAGCAGCGATCGGGAGCGCGAAGAGCATGATTTTCCCTGCCAGGCCGCCGTGGATCATATCGATCTCGTTTCTGGCGGTTCTTTTGTTTTGGGTAATTGCTTTGGAATCAGATGATGACATTTATGAAAAAACCTCGTTGTTAATATTTTTGTGCTGCATCATTGCTGCCACATCTTTGACGCAGCATGAGTGATAAACCTTCTGTTTTGCCGTAGCTTTATCTTGAAGCGAATCGTCGCTGTTTTGTGAAGTAAATCATTGCTGTTTGGTGAGGAGAATCTTCACCGTCTTTAACAGAAGATGTGAGCGTATACGTGTATTTCTGTACATCTTATCTTATCAGGACCGCGATTTAATAACCAGTGCTGTTTGGACGAATATCCGGCAAAATATACAAAATTAGGTGATAAAATTATACAAAATGCAATGCTTGACAAAAACTTATCAATGTAATAAACCCATCTTCAACAGTTGAAGATCCGATCCCCTGGCAATGCAGCTGGCGGGAGATGAAGCAATCGGAAAATTCGCCGGCTTGATACTGGGAACTATGATGGGACCTACGATTGTATTTACAATTCCGGTCGCACTTGGTATCATTGATAAGAAGGACAGAGGTTACCTCGGAGCAGGTGTGCTCGCAGGTATGATCACTATTCCGATTGGCTGCATCGTCGGCGGTCTGTGGTTCCATCCCGGTCGTATGATCCGCGGATTCAACCGCTTCGGGATCGGCGTTACCGTCGTGATCGCTGCCCTGACTGCAATTGCTGTATTTGAGCAGATCACTGGTATTATGTTCCCGCTGTTTGATAGATGGCAATACCGGGGACATGCCGCTACGCATATTTTGTGTATCCTGCAAACTGGGCGGATCTTGCGTGAAGCAGCGCAGCAGGTATATAACATAATGGATGACTGTGATCAGGCTGCGCTCACGCGCAGTCTGAATCACTATCGAAAAGATGAAGGCTGACGGCAAAACCGGGGCGCGTTTTATCTCGATAATGTTGGAGGAAACAGATGGACAACCGTGATGAACAGATTCGAATTGTACAGGAGACAGTGGCTGGCAAGGAAATTACCCTTGCGCACATTATGGGCAGCCCTTCCCCGATCATATATCAGAAGCTTGGCATGAATCCGGCCATTAACTACAGCTCATCAGCGATCGGCATCATGAATATGACGCCGCCGGAGTCTGCAGTCATTGCGTCTGATATTGCTGTCAAAAGCGGCGATGTCTATCTGGGCTTTGCAGACCGTTTCACGGGGACACTGATCGTGTCGGGCGATATTGCGGGTGTTACAGCCGCGATCACGGCTGTCGTTGATTATTTTCGTGATGAGCTGCATTATGTCGTCTGCCCAGTCACGAAACGATAGGAGTGTCTATGGCTGACAGAATGACGGCTGAAGAACTCCTGAAGTGGATCAGCAGCCAGAAAAGAAGAGACAAAAACAAACAGCTGAGGATTGTGCGCGTACGGACTCCGGGCAGAGACATGACGATGGCACATGTGATCGGAACATCTGTGCGTGAGGTCTATCGGAATCTCGGGCTGCACATCGGTGTGCACGCCGGTGAAGATCACACGGGAGAGACCATCGGTATCATGAAGTTTACACCCTGGGAATGCACGGTTCCGGCCGCGGATATTTCACTGAAATCGGCGCAAGTGGAAATCGGTTTTATGGACCGGTTTAACGGTACCGTGATTATACTGGGCAGCAGGGAGGAAGTACGGACGGCACTCGAGAACGTCCGTTCTTTTTTCAGGGATGATCTGCATTTTCACGTCTGTGATATAGAGGAAAGCTGAAGCAATGAGAAAACTGTTTCTGATGGGCCGCAGTGAGGCCGGGAAGACAACGCTCTCCCAGGTTCTGAAGGGAGAGGAGATTGTATATAAGAAGACGCAGTACACATATGCCGGCGATTCTGTAATCGATACGCCGGGCGAATACGCGGAATCGAAGGAAGTCGGCGTCGGACTGGCCTGCTTCTCCTTCGAGGCGGATGTCGTCGCGATTGTAGTGGCCGCGGATGAACCGTTCTCGCTTTTTACGCCGAATTGCAATGCATTTCTGAACAGGCCTCTCATCGGGATCATCACGAAGATCGACTCTCCGTACGCAAATGTGCCGATGGTGAGGCAGTGGCTTCAGAATTGCTGCTGTGAGAAAATTTTCTGCATCAACAACATGAACGGTGACGGGCTGAAGGAGCTTAAGGAGTATTTAAGTCTGCCGGTCAGGAAGATGAGTCTGGATGAGGCCATGGACAAACAGAGAAGAGGGCTGGCTGATTGGGAATGAAATCAGGGCTGTAAGGTGTAGGATAGGTGTTGCAGGATTCAGCAGACGTTTTCCGTGAGGGAGACGCCTTTTTTATTTACGCGAACAGTGAGCCGCAGCCGAATGCGAAGTATTCGTGTGCGGCGAGCGTCGCGATAGCGAGATAAAACTCGCGCAGCGTGTTTTATCTCGTTTATGTAGAAAGAAAATCCCGCAGTGATGCACTGACATGTGCAGGAGTTTAGGATCTGTGCTTCGCCTGCACCTCTCGAACGGAGCTGCGAAATTGCAGGTATACGGAGGGCAGAGGCAAAGCGGTGTTTGCTTTTTAGAAATGTTTGTATTATCCTCAATTTATATCATGTGCATGGGAAGAGGGTGAGAAACAGTGACTGCAGAATCAGACAGAAGCGAAGAGCATGCTTTGACGCTTCAGGAGCTGGCGGAGCATTTCTATTATCAAGACATCAAAGGACATGATAAGTCCGGGCAGGAAGAAAATGAAGAAATTCAGCAGTCAGACGCGAGGTACCGGGGCGTACCGGTCAAGATGCTGTATTTTCCCAAGTTATTCACAGAGGAGGGCTTTCTGAAGATCCGTGAGGCAGGAGAGACGGCCTGGAAGATCCTGGTGAAGGTGATCAGGGAATACCTCGATGATCCGGATTACCGGAAGCTTTTCGGCTTTCCGAAGGAGCTGGAGGAAATGATCTGCAGGAGACCGGAGTATTCCGTTCTGCTCCCGGTGTGCAGACTGGATATGTTTTTTGACGAGAAGACGGGGGACTTTAAGTTCTGCGAGTTCAACGCGGATGGCAGCAGCGCGATGAACGAAAACCGGATTATGACAGAGGCTTACCGCAAAACCCTGATGTACCGGTGCTTTTCGGAGAAGTACGAGCAGCAGGAGTTTGAGCTTTTTGATTCATGGGCACAGGTGTTCCTCGATCTGGTGAAGGAGACGGGACGTTATCCGGAGCATCCGCAGGTGGCCATTGTGGATTTCCTTGAAAAAAGCATTGCTTCGGCGGAGCTGGAGCGATTTGCCGAAGCCTTCCGCAAGAGAGGCAGCCGCTCATGTGTGGCGGAGATTCGCAGCCTTACCTATGACGGCGAGCACCTGTATACGCCGGAGGGATTTCGCGTGGACGCGATTTACCGGCGGGCGGTGACGAGTGATATCCTGGAGCATCGGGAGGAGATCCGGCCGTTTCTGGATGCGGTGAGGGACCGCAGAGTCTGTCTGATCGGTGACTTCTGCACGCAGGTCGTTCACGACAAGATCCTGTTCAAGGTTCTCCATCTCGACCGCACAAAAGCGTTCCTGACGGAGGAGGAGAACCGGTATGTCGAAGAGCATATTCCGTACACGGCAGATCTCGTACCAGAGCTTCTGCATGTGGAAAAATTCCTGCATACGACGTGGTCAGATGAGGGCGGAAGACGCCGCAGATGGATTCTGAAGCCGGAGGATTCCTACGGCGCGCACGGAATTTATTACAGCGGCAATTTTACGGATGAACAGTGGCAGAAATTGCTGAGGGACCGCGCAGGAAAAGGGTATGTGATTCAGGAGTATGTGAGCCCGTACCGGACGCTGAATGCAGACTACACGGATACAGATTACACGGACAATCCCTGGCAGGAGCAGGCGAAAGGGCAGAAGAGCCCGCGGGTGCACAGCTTCGCGAACATGACGGGGATGTACCTGTATGCGGGACACCTCGCCGGTATCTATTCCAGGCTCTCTCCGCTGAATATTATTTCGGTAGAGGGAGACGAGCATGAGATGGTCTCTATGATTGCGCGAAGAAAAAATGGTCAGTGAGAGTTTGGATCAGGAAGACAGCAGCGGTTACGCAGTGATTATGCGCAGGGAAAATGCCCGGTGCGTGTGGGGATCAGAAGGCAGCAGCGGTTATGCAGTGATTATGCGCAGGGGAAATGCCCGGTGAAAGTTTGGAGCAGGAAGACGGCAGCGGCGATTCTGTGATTGGCCACTGGAAAAATGGACAGGAATGTGTAAGACTGGAGATGCAGGAAAAAGAGGACAACAGAAAACAACAGAAGGGAGAGAAAGGATGGTACTTGAACTTTACAAGAAGGATACCTGCCCGTACTGTCAGAGAGTGATGGGATGGATCCGCGAAAACGGAAGAACTGATGTGGTCTACAGGGATATCCTGGAGGATCCGGAGAACCATGCGCGTCTCATACGCGACGGCGGCATGGATCAGGTTCCGTGCCTGTTCATCGATGGAAAACCGCTGTATGAGAGCATGGACATCATTCAGTATCTGGCGGATCATCCGATGTAAGGCAGAAAGGCAAAAAGGTTATTATTTATGAAACGGTAAAAACAGCCCTTACCGCAGGGGGAAACATTGTTCCCCTGTGATATGGGCTGTTTTTTTACGCGAACAGTGAGCCGCAGCCGAATGCGAAGTATTCGTGTGCGGCGAGCGTCGCGATAGCGAGATAAAACTCGCGCAGCGTGTTTTATCTCGTTGAGCCGTTTATTCAGATTGTTTTTCCGGAAACCTTCGCCCGCCTGATTTTCAGAGTGCGTTTTCAGGCGGTCTTTTCCGGCTGTGGAGTCTCTGTCTTTTCGGATTTTGCGTACAGCGCCTTCAGAGCGATCGGAGTGATGATCGAACTGATGATGATCAGAAGGATGACCGAGGTAAAATAGCGGCTGTCCATCATTCCTGCCTTGAGACCTCGCTGCGCGACGATCAGGGCGACCTCGCCGCGGGTCATCATGCCTACGCCGATCTTCAGGCTGTCCGGGCCGCTGAATCCGCAGACCCGCGCGATGGCGCCGCAGCCGATGATCTTTCCTACCAGACCGACCACTACAAATGCGGCGGAGAACAGGAGGATGGTGGTGTCCAGCTGTCTCAGATTGGTCTGAAGACCTATGCTTGCGAAGAAAACCGGTCCGAAGATCATATAGGAATTGATGTCCATCTTCCGTCCGATATATTCCGCGTCATTCAGAGAACAGAGAATGACACCTGCGCAGTATGCGCCGGTGATGTCGGCCACGCCGAAGTATTTGTCGGCAACATAGGAGAGTGCAAAGGCGAGGGCGAGTCCGATGATCGGAATCCGGCGGGTGTGCGGGTACCGGCTGTCGATTTTTTTCATGAGCTGGTAAACGAGATACCCAGCGATCAGGGCAAACACAAAGAACAGAAGTGTCTTCAGTGCAACGAGTCCGATATTTGCCTTCGGGTTCTTGAGACTGATAACAGCGGTGAGGACGAGGATACCGATGACGTCATCGATGATCGCCGCGCTCATGATCGTGGTTCCGACTTCGGTTGAAAGCTTGCCGAGCTCCCGCAGCGCCTGTACCGTAATGCTGACAGAGGTCGCGGCAAGAATCGTTCCGATGAACAGGCCGCGGGTGAAGTTCTCGGTGCCCGGTGCGGAAAAACCGTAGAAGCACATGAAGAGAAGGGTTCCGAGTGCCATTGGAACTGCGACTCCGGCACAGGCGATGAGGGTCGCTTTTATGCCGGATTTCTTCAGCTGATCGAGGTCGGTCTCGAGGCCGGCGTTGAACATCAGAAGGATGACGCCGATTTCAGCCATTCCGGTTAGGAAATCATTGGTCTGAACGATATTGAAGACACTTGGCCCGATGAGAAGACCGGCGATGATCTCGCCCGCGACCTGAGGCGCCTTGAGTTTTCGTGCAATGAGGCCCAGAAACTTGGCTGCGATAATAATAATAGCTATGTCCTTTAAAATACTTAGCGTATCCATTTAAACACCCCAACTCCTAATAATATTTTATAAAATTGATAAAAATTTCACACTTTATTATACAACAAATAAAACGTCTTCGCAGTATTTTTTTTAAAGCCGTCTGAGCACGTGTTTTTACAAAGCCGTCTGAGCACGTGTTATCTTAATAAAATCTTAATACCAGACCGGCAACATTAACACTGTCTTTATGATAATTTCCGGATAATATAAATATAAAAAGGTTAATGTGATGTCTTTGCTTATCCTGATAATCCTGATAAAGAGATAATGCAATGCCATGCGATTCCGGATCGGATAAGAGATAATACAATGCCATGTGATTTCGGATCGGGTAAGAGATAATACAATGCCATGTGATTTCGGATCGGATAAGAGATACTGCGATGTCCTTTGATTTTGGAAAAGAGATGCCTGATATGATGAGACAACTAGTAAACAAGCTGGAGCACCTGAAGCCGGTACAGGTGATCATACTCGGATTTCTGATGGTAATCATTGCGGGAACGCTGCTTTTGATGCTTCCTTTTTCCTCGCGTGGCGCAGGATCTGCGGGATTCGCGGATTCGCTGTTTACGGCGGTTTCTGCGGTGTGTGTGACAGGGCTGGTCGTGCAGGACACGGCGACGTTCTGGAGTTTTTTCGGTCAGGCTGTGATTCTGACACTGATTCAGGTAGGCGGTCTTGGTGTATTTACGGTGGCGATCGCACTGGCGCTTGTATCCGGCAAAAAGATTGGTCTGATTCAGAGAAACATCATGCAGGAATCGATCTCCGCTCCGCAGATCAGCGGGATTGTGAAATTTACGAGGTTTATCCTGGAGACCACCTTCGTCTGTGAGGGGATCGGAGCGGCGGTGATGATGCCGGTATTTATCCGTAGATTCGGCGCGGGAAAGGGAATCTGGTACGCGGTTTTTCATTCGGTGTCGGCGTTCTGCAATGCCGGATTTGACCTGATGGGGGAGAGCGGAAAATACGGATCACTGACGCATTTCGCCGCAAATCCGTTGATTAATATCACGATTATGACACTTATTATCGTGGGCGGCATCGGTTTTCTGACGTGGATGGATGTGGCCATCAACGGTTTTCACGTGAAGCGGTTCCGTCTGCAGAGCAAGGTGATTCTGACGATGACGATGACGCTCATACTGGTACCGGCCATTTACTTTTATTTCGGCGAATTTACGGAGGGACCGGCAGGCGAGCGCGTACTGCTTTCGTTTTTTCAGTCTGTGACACCCAGGACCGCCGGGTTCAATACCGCGGATCTGACAAAAATGAGTGAGGCAGGGATCTTCGTTTTAATCATTCTGATGCTGATCGGCGGCTCGCCGGCATCGACGGCGGGAGGAATGAAGACAACGACGGCAGCGGTTCTTCTGGCGTCTGCCGCCGCGGTGTTCCGACAGCGCAAGGACGCGGAAATTTTCGGCAGAAGAATACCACTGGACGCAATCCGGAGTGCCGGCGCCATCCTTCTGCTCTATACCATGCTCTTTGCTCTCGGAGGCATGGTGATCAGCAGGATTGAAGGACTGCCTCTTCTGGACTGCCTGTTTGAGACGGCGTCCGCGATCGGAACGGTGGGTCTGACCATGGGAATCACACCGGGACTGTCGCTGGTATCGAGGGGAATTCTGACTTTCCTGATGTATTTCGGAAGAGTCGGAGGACTGACGCTGATCTTTGCGACAGTGTCAGAGAAGGGAATGAACAACGGGAGACTTCCGGAGGAACGGATCACAGTGGGATGAAGCCCTGCTTTTGGGGAATATGGAGGAGGAGAGATGCAGATGAAGTCAATTTTACTGATCGGACTCGGCCGTTTCGGAAAAAATATCGCGATGAAGCTCCGGGAGATGAATCACGAGGTCATGGCAGTCGACCGCAATGAAAAGCGTGTCAATGAGATCATGCCCTATGTGACCAATGCCAGGATCGGAGACAGCACAGACGAGGAGTTTCTGAAGTCGCTGGGAATCCGGAATTATGATCTGTGCTTTGTGGCGATCGGGGACTGTTTTCAGGATTCCCTGGAGACGACATCACTGGTGAAGGAGCTCGGCGGAAAGCTTGTGGTGGCCAGGGCCGCCAGCGAGGTTCAGGCGAAATTCCTGAAGCGGAACGGGGCAGACGGGGTTGTTTTTCCGGAACAGCAGATTGCGAGATGGGCGGCCATCCGGTACAGCTCGGATCACGTTTTTGATTATTTTGCCATGGATGATGACTGTGCCATCTTCGAGGTGTCCGTTCCCGATAACTGGGTCGGGAAGTCGGTCGGGGAGCTGAATATCCGGAAACGTTACCGGATTAATATCCTTGCCATAAAGGCCGATGAGAGGATTGACATGAATATCACATCCGAGACGGTTCTGACAGCAGAAGAAAATCTTCTGGTGCTCGGGAAGAACAAGGATATGCAGAAATGCTTCCGGATCTGAGAAAGCTGGCGTGACGGCGGGACAGCATATGCGGCTCACGTAAAAACAGGAGGACAGCGGAATTGCAATAACTGCGATACGGCATATGCGGCTCACGTAAAGACAGGAGGACAGCGGAATTGCAATAACTGCGATACGGCATATGGGGCTCATATAAAGACCGACGACAGCGGAGATGCCGGGGAAAGTGAGACAGATCGGAAGGAGGGATCGTTATGAAGATATTGTTATTAATAGCGTTCCTTGCGGTGCTTGCGATTGTGGGTGATCACCTCATATCTTCATTTGACGAACTGATAGAGAAATACTACCATAATAAGAATACGGACAGTAAATGATGATGATTTGGAAGGGGCTGCGGAATCTGTATGGAGAATGGACAGGTCAGGAAAGCCGGAGCAAAGGAGAGAGAAAAAATACCGGTTGAAACCGCGATATCGTCGATAAACGACAGGGTGAGCACGCGGGAAAGAATCCGGGAGATCTTATTTTCTGCCGCGATGCTGGGACTATGCTCCGTGATCTGCTGGTGGTTCAAGCTGTTGAACGGCGTGGAATCAAATATCGTGGTGCTCTATATCTTCTTTGTTTTTCTGATTTCGGTGCGCACGGCAAACTGGATCTACAGTGTCTGTGCTGCCGGCCTAAGCGTCGTGATCTATAATTTTCTGTTTACGGCTCCGGAATTCACGCTTCACGCCTATGACAACCGCTATACTGTTTCCTTCGGTGTGATGCTGCTGATCGCTCTGCTGACCGGTGTAATGGCCGCCAGACTGCGGACGCAGGCGAGGAATTCCGCGCGCATGGCATTTCGGGTCAGTGTTCTGTACGAGACGAATCAGCTGGTGGAAAAGTGCAGGAGTCAGGACGAGATCAAGGAGATCACAGCGAAGCAGCTTGTGAGGCTTCTCCACAGGAATGTGCTTCTGTACAGAGACAGGGGGAGCGTTGACGGGAAACCCGCCATGTTCCTGTCGGACAATTCCGGGGAACCAGGTTTTGCTGCCGAACAAGAGAAGGCTGCGGCAGAACTGGCGTTTGAACATGGCGAAAAAACCGGGAGAGGTACGGATTCTGTTCCGGAAGCGTCCTGTGTGTACCTGACAATCCGCCTGAATCAGACGGTGTACGGCGTCATGGGAATTGATGTCCGGGAAGATGAGCTGGACACCTATGAGGAGAGCATGGTGACGGCGATACTCGGAGAAGCCGCGATTGCTCTGGAGAATAAGCGGAACGAGCAGGAAAAGGAACAGGCAAGGCTGGTGGCGAAAAACGAACAGCTTCGCGCAAATCTTCTGCGCTCGATCTCCCATGACCTGAGGACCCCTCTGACATCGATTTCAGGCACAGCGAGCCTTCTGCTGTCCGATGGGGACAGGCTGGATGATGCATCGAGGAAAAATCTTTATTCCAATATATATGAGGATTCCATGTGGCTGGAGGATCTGGTGGAGAATCTGCTGTCCATTACGCGGCTGAAGGATGATCAGACCAGAATTCATACCTCCGCGGAATTCGTCAGCGAGGTAATTGAAGAGGCGCGGAGGCATTGCAGCCGGAAGCTTTCCGAGCATCGGTTTTCCACAGAGCAGTCGTCGGAGGTGCTGCTTGGAAAAATGGACGCGCACCTGATTATCCAGGTACTGGTCAATCTGGTGAATAACGCCGTGAAGTATACGCCGCCGGGTTCGGAGATCCGGATCTGCACGGAACGGAAGGGGGATATGATTCAGATTTCAGTGGAGGATAACGGGGCTGGTGTGTCTGAGACAGACCGGCCGCATATCTTTGACATGTTCTACAGCGGCAAAAAGACAGTGGCGGACAGCAGCAGAAGTCTCGGCCTCGGTCTTGCCCTTTGCAGGGAAATTGTGCAGGCACACGGCGGGAAGATCTGGTATGAGGAGAATGTTCCGCACGGCAGTATTTTCCGGTTTACAATACCGGCGGAGGAGGTTCGGACGGATGTCTAAGGCAACGATTCTTGTGGTAGAGGATGATCCCTCTGTGCAGAACCTGATTACGACGGCTCTGAAAATGTACGGGTACGATTCGGTGACAGCCGGGAACGGACAGACCGCGGTCATGCAGGCGGCCACCCGCAGCCCGGATGTTATTTTTCTGGATCTGGGACTGCCGGACATGGATGGCGTAGATGTAATCCGAAAAGTGCGGACCTGGTCCGCGCTTCCGATCATTGTGATCAGCGCGAGAAGCGAGGAGACCGACAAGATCGAGGCACTCGACGCGGGGGCGGACGATTATCTGACAAAACCGTTTTCAGTGGAGGAGCTTCTGGCAAGACTGCGCGTCTCACTGAGACGTCTGCCGTTTCTGAAGCAGGCGGCGGAACCGACGCCGGTGTTCACAAACGGGGGACTGGTCATCGATTTTCCGGCGGAGACGGTGACTCTGGACGGAAGGGAGCTCCACCTGACGCCGATTGAATACAAGCTGATCTCTCTGCTCGCGCACAATGAGGGAAAGGTTCTGACCTATTCCTATATCACGAAGGCGATCTGGGGAGAATCCGCGGAGAGCGAAATGGCGTCTCTGCGGGTATTTATGGCAAATCTGCGAAAAAAGCTGGAGGATAAGGAGGGCTCGCAGCATTTTATTCAGACGCACATCGGCATCGGATACCGGATGCTGAAGGCAGAAGAAGACGGAAGGGGAAAGAACCGGCAGACCGGGTAGTTCCGTTGGATAAAAATGAGAAAATATAAAAAAATTACGTGAAAAAACAGAAAATCACAGGACAGTGTCTGGAAAATGAAGTATAGTGTATAGGAAACCGAAAGAACGGACATCAACTGAGTTCAGCATTGCAGTGAGAACTGCAGAAAGGACAGATTATGTGTACAGCGGCAACATATACAGGTAAGGATCATTATTTTGGAAGAAATCTTGATCTGGAGTATTCCTATCATGAATCGGTAACGGTCACACCGAGAAACAAGGAACTTGTGTTCCGTCATCTGGCCCCTATACCAAACCACCTTGCAATGATCGGCATGGCATATGTGGTTGGAGATTACCCGCTATATTATGATGCAATGAATGAAAAGGGACTGTCGATGGCAGGTCTGAACTTTCCCGGAAACGCGGATTACAGAAAGCCGGAGGAGGGAAAGGACAATGTCGCTTCCTTTGAATTCATTTCATGGATTCTGGGTCAGTGCGGAAGTGTGGAGGAAGCCAGAAAGTGTCTTTCAAGAATCAACCTGACCGATGACGCTTTTGCGGCAGAGCTTCCGCCTTCACCGCTTCACTGGATTGTCGCCGATCAGAAGGAGTGCGTGGTATTCGAACAGACGGCGCGGGGCGCGCAGATCTACGATAACCCGGTAGGGGTGATGACCAATAATCCGACCTTTGATTATCAGATGACACATCTCGCAGATTATATGAACGCATCCGCCGGGCTTCCGGAGCAGAAGCTGATCCCGGGCGTGGAGCTGAACGCGTACAGCCGCGGCATGGGCGGAATGGGAATTCCGGGAGATCTTTCCTCGGCCTCAAGATTTGTAAAGGTCGCATTTACAAAGATGAATTCCCTGAAGGCGGAGGATGAATCCGCAAGTATCAGCCAGTTTTTCAAGATCCTCGGGTCTGTCGAGCAGCAGAAGGGATGCTGCCGTCTTGCGACGGACAAGGACGGGAACCCGGTCTGCGAGTACACGATCTACAGCTCCTGCTGCAATATGGACAAAGGAATCTATTATTACACGACGTATGAGAACAGTCAGATCACGGCGGTTGACATGCATCACACAGATCTTGACGGGAGCAGTCTCACCTCGTACGAACTCATAAAGGGACAGCAGATCCGGATGCAGAATTAAAAGATAATGCTGACAACTGTGGCATGACAACTACAGCACTGCGAATCGGCAATATTATGGCTGGACTTATCATGACAATATCGGGTATAATACAGTTACGTGCTGAATATTGTGATGGATAGGATGGAATTATCACAAAAGCTCAGACAGTACAAATCAGGAAAGAATCATACAGGAGCAATCAGAAGAGGAGCGGATCGGAAGAGACGGCGGCAGAAGAGAAGCGGATTTCAGCGGTAAAAGCGGAGTCTGCCTGACTGCCTGACGACTGAGACGCAATCAGACAGGAGGCGTGTTATGAAGTTCAAATGTAAGGTTTGTGGGTATATCTACGAGGGAGATCAGGCTCCGGAGGAGTGCCCGAAGTGTCATCAGAAGAATGTATTTGAGCCGGTGGATGAAGAAAAGAAGAATCCTTATGCCGGTACCAAGACGGAAAAGAATCTGCTGGAGGCTTTCTCCGGTGAGTCACAGGCGCGCAACAAATACACATTCTTTGCTTCCGTTGCGAAGAAGCAGGGATTTGAGCAGATTGCGGCACTTTTCCTGAAAACAGCAGACAACGAGAAAGAGCATGCAAAGCTCTGGTTCAAGGAACTCGGTATGCTCGGCGACACAGAAGAGAATCTGCTGTCCGGTGCTCTTGGCGAGAATTATGAGTGGACCGATATGTATGTGCGTATGGCAAAGGATGCCGACGAGGAAGGCTTCCATGAGTTGGCCGAGAAGTTCCGCGGGGTTGCCGCGATTGAGAAGACACACGAGGAGCGCTACCGCAAGCTGCTTCACAACGTAGAGATGAAAGAGGTCTTCAAGAAGAGCGAGGTCAAGGTCTGGGAGTGCAGAAACTGCGGACATATCGTTGTGGGAACAGAAGCTCCGGAGGTTTGTCCGGTATGCAATCATCCGCAGTCCTTCTTTGAGGTTCATGAAGAGAACTATTGATTTTTCTGCTTAATATCTGGTGCATTCGTATGTTATTGGTTTTACCGGCTGACGTCTTCCATGGGATCGCTCGTGGGAGAGGTCAGATGGACGTATATCAGGTACCTTTTACGAATGTCTGATTCAGCGGGATGGCAAATGAGAGCGTTTGCCACCCCGCTGTTGTTTTTTCTTGCATGTACGGAGGGTATTCCGGAAATATGATGTGGGAACCGGCGCTGCCGGTGGGAGGAATTGTAAATTTATATTACCGGCAGGGGTTTTTGTGTAGATAAGGCGGGATATCTTGGTGTATAATTCAATCCATGGCAGTTACTTATGGTAACTGAAGGGAACTAAAGGGAACAATACGCAGGTTCTGATGGATGAAGCAATCAAAGCGCAGATTTTGTTAACGGAAGCGGATGAGACTCAGGATCGGACGACTGAGACGGCGGGGCAGAGGTACCGGATGATCAGAATTCTCAGAGAAACGGAAAATTATATAGCGGTAAGAAAACCTGCCGGCATGGCGACGCAGTCGGGGAAACTGGGACAGATGGATCTGATGAATGAGCTTCTGAATGAGCTTGCGGCCAGACAGCGCAAGGAGAGACGCATACAGGGGAAGACACGGCCGTCCCGGGCTCCGTATCTGGCGGTGATCAATCGTCTCGACCAGCCTGTGGAAGGGATCGTTCTCTTTGCGAAAAATCCGAAGGCTGCGGCGAAGCTCTCGGAGATGCTGAGAAATCACGAGATCCGCAAGGAGTATCTGGCGGTTGTATACCTGACGAAGGGGAGGGGCTCTTCCGGCAGGATCGATATGGCTGGAGAGGCCGGGACAGATGACAGGACCTGCCCGGACAGCGACATTGTAATGGATGAGGGGATGGATCCGGCCGGTGACATCGGAATAGATGACGGGATCGGGCCGCTTGACGGGCAATGGCATCAGCTTTCAGATTTCATGCTCTTCGACGGCAGAAGCAACCGGTCCGAGATTGTCGGAGAGAGTGTACCGGGGGCGCAGAGGGCAGTTCTGAAGTACAGAATTCTGAAGATTTCCGTGGCGACTCAGGCAGGAACAAATCGCGGGCAGGAGTTGGACTGCGGAAGAAGTATGGCATCCCGGAGTGGCGAAAGTCACGGGCAGGAGCGGTTCTCCGGGAAGGACGGAACTGATCATGCCGGTGATGATCCCGGGACAAGAAAGGGGGCACCGGAGAGCCCGGCTGACGTTTATGAGTCCGGCACGAAGAAGGCACTGCTGGAGATTGATCTTGGCACGGGCAGGCATCATCAGATCCGGCTGCAGCTTTCTCACGCGGGAATGCCGATCGTGGGAGACCGGAAATACGGTGTTGAGAGCTTCCGGGAGGTGGAACACACAAAAAAACGATGGGGAGAGCATGGAAATTTTCCGGCTCTGTGTGCGTTCCGTCTGATCTTTACCGATCCGTGGAGCAAAGCCCGGACAGAGATCCGGGCACTGCCGGAGGGGGAGAATTTCAAGAACTTTGGGGAGAATCGGCTGGAGGAGATCTGATCTGCTGTCGTATGCGATATATGTAAAAAAATGAAATTCAGGGGAGCATCGCAGGATTTATGAAGAAAGCTATTCGTGTTTTTTTAATACTGCTGGTGATTTTCGTGGCGGGCGTGATTATGTTTTCGCTGCAGATCAACCGCAGGCAGGAGCCGGAGAATACAGAGGAGGCGACGGGGCCGACGCTTCCGGTCGTCTTCATGGAGATTGACGGGACGGATGTGAACGAGATGTTCGGGGTGCGCGGGAATCTGCAGGAAACTTCGGAGAGGGACTCGGTCACTCCGCTTCCATCTTCGAAGAAACTGTCGTTCCGTATAGATCCGAAGGAATCGGAGATAACGGGAGTAAGTTATGAGATTTCGTCCATCGCGGATGAGAGTCTGGTGGAGAACGGAGAAATCACGGATCAGAAGACTGGAGAGGATGGTTCGGTCACTGCTTCTTTTACGGCAAATTCGAACCTCCGGTCAGGCCAGGAATATATGCTCTGCATCGATCTGAAGCTGAAGAGCGGTGATGATGTCCGGTATTACACAAGACTTGTGCAGGGCAGCGGCATTGATTTCAGCGGCTATCTGAAATTTGTCAGTGATTTTGGGACAATGTGTCTGGACAAGAGTAATCAGGACACACTTGCGGGCTATCTGGAAACAGACGACAGCGGTACCTCAGGAGATTTTACGGATGTGGATATTACATCCGATACGGATACCGTTACCTGGGGAGACCTCTCGCCGTCTATGGTAACGGAGGCTGTGCCGGTAATCTGCGAGTGCAATACGACTACGGTCAGCATGGAAGCGGATTACATCATCAGTTCGAAGGACAGCGAGGGTGAGACGGAGTACTATAAGGTAAAAGATTTCTACCGCATGAAATACGCGGACGGCACGACAAATATCTCACTGCTGAACTTCAAGAGGACGGCAGCGCTGATCTTCGACAGCAGCCTTCCGGTTCTGACAGACAGCGGGCTTTTGCTCGGCGTTCAGGACAGCAGCATATCCTATGCGTCCAGTGAGACGGGAAATATTGCTGTTTTTGCGGAAAACGGTGATCTCTGGTCGTATAATACGGAAACCGGAGCGTTGAGCTGTCTTTTTTCCTTCCGTGAAAAAGCAAACGGGAGCTATACTTTTGATGACCGCACGGAAAATGAGCAGCATGACTTCGCAATAGAAAATGTGTCGGAAAACGGGGACGTCACTTTTGTGCTGTACGGCTATATGCCGTCCGGAGCGCATGAGGGACGGATGGGGGCCGCCGTATTTACGTATTCGGCGAACACGGATATTTCAGAGGAGAGGATGTTTATTCCTCTGAATCAGAGCTACGATGTGCTGGAACGAAATATTTCCCGGCTTTCCTATGTGAGCAGCAAGGATGAACTGTATCTGTTTCTGGGGACGGAGCTGTGCAAGATTAATCTTGCGGACGGGTCGTACGATGTGGTGCAGGATACGATTGACAGAAGCGGATTCGCGTCGTCGGATTCGCAGCAGGTGGTCGCATGGCTTGACAGTGACAATACAGGCGGCTCGAAGACGGCGACAATGCTCGATCTGGAGAGTGGAAAGTCACTGCAGATCCCGGCGCCGGATGGGGAGGCCATTGTTTCCTGCGGCTTTGTGGACAATGATTATGTGTACGGGCTGGTTAAGGATGAGGATGTGATTACCGGAAGTGACGGCACAATTACATGTGGAATGTATCGTCTTGTCATTGAGGACATCAACGGAACGGTCAAGAAGGATTACCAGAAGGAGAATCAGTATGTCACCGCGGTGTCAGAGGAGCATGACGCACTCGCACTCAGGCTGTCTGCATTGTCCGACGGTACCTACCGGGATGCGGGAACGGACCGCATCGTAAAGAATGGACAGGAAGACACAGGCGTAGGAATCAGCACAACGACCGACAGCCGCACAGGGCAGGAGAAGGTGCTCACTCTCGGAAATGGTTCCGCTGAAAAAATCACACAGAAGAGTGCGGAGATTCTCTATACAAAAGCGGGGGCCGAGACCATTCTGGAGTGGCCGGAGACGGATCAGAACCTGTATTCTGTATATGGGTTTGGAACGCTGCAGGGAATATACAGCAGCGTAAACCGGGCAATCGCGGCGGCGGATGGTGTGTCGGGACTGGTGCTCGACAGCGCACAGAGATATGTGTGGGTGAGAGGAGACTGGCCGTCTTCCTATACGATTGATACCGCGACGATTCCGGAGGGGTTCCTGGAGCTTGCCTATGATTCGGACGCGCTTGGAAATCTGCTCGGGTCCGGATATACTGTGCTGAATCTGTCGGGATGTACGCGTGAGGAGCTGTACTATCAGCTTTCAAAGGGTTATCCGGTGCTCGCAAGGGTTTCGGACAGCAGTGTATATTATGTGATCGGGTATGACGAGTATAATATCTGGATTTATGATAAAACGAGCGGGAAGGCAAAGGCGGTAGCTACAGATGATGCGGATGCGCTTTTCAAGAAGAATTCGTATCAGTTCCTGAGCTATATCGCCGCCTGAGTAAGACTATTCGCATACAGTCTCTTACACACGCTTTGCGTGTGACGAGCCTGTTTGCGTTTTCGAAGAGTTGTTCAGACCGTGATATGTATAAGCTACGGATTGCTCCGTGCTTCGCACTCTCGCAATCCAACAGGTATTCGGATTTCGCGCGTTCGCGCTTCATCCTCATACCTGTTGCCTTCGAAATCGCATACAGTCTCTTACACACGCTTTTCGTGTGACGAGCCTGTCTGCGTTTTCGAAGAGCTGTTCAGACCGTGATATGTATAAGCTACGGATTGCTCCGTGCTTCGCACTCTCGCAATCCAACAGGTACTCGCACTTCCGTGCCGCTTGCGCGTCACTACGTGCTCATACCTGTTGCCTTCGAAATCGCATTCAGTCTCTTACACACGCTTTTCGTGTGACGAGCCTGTCTGCGTTTTCGAAGAGCTTATACATAAAAAAAGAAGCCGTCTCAGGTGTCCGGAGATCCGGACAAGACCTGAAATGGCTTTTCCAATGTCATGATATATATCTGACTGGTTCGCCGGAGCGATATCAGTCAACCGGGGAGAAGTCCTCCTTGCCGGCGCCGCAGATCGGGCATACCCAGTCATCGGGGAGATCCTCAAATGCTGTTCCGGGAGCGATTCCGTTATCCGGATCTCCTTCTGCAGGATCATATACATATCCACAAGGACCACATTCATACTTTTGCATAGCTATTACCATCCCTTCTGTAATTTGAATAAGTTGATTTGTGAAAAATTCCTTCCGGAAATCCGGCGAAGAACGTTTCTGGATCATGATTGCATTATATTATGAAGGAGTTAGGTTTGACAAGGCAAAACGGATATTTCATGTGGACAGTAACTGCCCGGCGGATTTTGAAGGTACAGAAAATAGAAGGGTGACGGCATATCGGTCTGAAGGGGGCTCAGCCGCAAAGCTAAAATGTCTGAGGGGGCTCAGCCGCAAAGCTAAAATGTCTCAGAGGTTAAGCCGAAAAACGACATTGTCTCAGGGGGTCATCAACAAAACTACAGTGACAGGAAAGGAAGTATTCTCATGGAATTTCGGCCGTGCATCGACATACACAATGGAAAAGTGAAGCAGATTGTAGGAGGGACGCTGAAGGATGCGGGGGATTTCGCCGCGGAGAATTTTGTATCCGAACAGGATGCCGCATTCTACGCGAGACTGTACCGGCAGTACGGACTTCGGAACGGGCACATTATTCTGCTGAACCCGCCGTCCTCAGAGTACTACCAGGCGACACTGAGACAGGCGGAGGCCGCGCTCGCGGCATGGCCGGGAGGACTGCAGATCGGAGGCGGTGTCAATGCCGAAAATGCGGCTTGTTTTCTGGAAAAGGGAGCGAGTCATGTCATCGTTACATCCTATGTCTTTCGTGACGGAAATGTTTCCATGGACCGGCTCGGACGACTGGTGTCTGCCGCGGGAAAGGAACATCTTGTCCTGGATCTCAGCTGCCGGAAAAAGGACGGCAGGTATTATATCGTGACGGACCGCTGGCAGAAATTTACGGACGTGGAAGTGACCATTGATTCTCTTTGCGAATTTGCAAAGAACTGCGATGAGTTCCTGATTCATGCGGCGGATGTCGAGGGCAGGGCGATGGGAGTCGAACGGGAGCTGGTGGATATTCTTGCGAAGGCATCGGAGAAAATTTCCGGGGGTATTCCGAATCCGCATGGAGATGGAACGAAAAGGATTTTTCCCATTACCTATGCGGGGGGCGTGGGAAGCTTTGAGGATCTTCGCTGGTTGAAACAGGAGGGAAAGGATCGTATCAATGTGACGATTGGAAGCGCTCTGGATCTGTTCGGAGGCAGTATGAATTTTGAGAGGGTTCTTCGTACATGTGGGGAACTCCGTACATGTGGAAAAGATACAGCGTCAGAATGACGGAAAAACCGGAGATAATGAGATAAAACGCATGAAGTTGTGCAAAGGCTTACAAAAAACGCCGACAATATAGCATAAATTTTTACGCGTATTTTTAATTCATTGTATACATTGAACAATAGAATGCTATACTAAATCTATACTCATCTGCGCGCTCTGGCGGAAAGGAACACGCGATGATTGGACAGCATATTTAGGAGGGTATTACAATGATAATTATCGGAGAGAAGATCAACGGATCGATTCCCGCAGTCGCGGAAGCGATCAAGAATCGTGACGCAGATGAAATCAAGCGCCGTGCGCTGATTCAGGCGAATGCGAGAGCAGATTATATTGACTGCTGCGCGTCCGTTCCGGAAGCGGAGGAGGTAGAGACACTGAAATGGATGATCGACTGCATTCAGGAAGTTACGGATGTTCCGATTGCGGTTGACAGTCCGAGCCCCAGAGTCCTGAAGGAGATATTCCCATACTGCAAGAAGCCCGGAATCATCAATTCCGTTTCCGGAGAAGGCGACAAGATTGACATTCTCTTCCCGGCGATTGCCGATACGAAATGGGAAGTTATCGCACTGTGCAGTGATGATACAGGAATTCCCAAGACGGCGGATGACAGACTCAGAGTCTTCCATCATATCATGGATGAGGCGAAGAAATACAACATTGCTCCAAGCCGCATCCATATCGATCCGCTGATCGAGATGCTTTGCACATCCGAGGATGGAATCGGTATGGTGGAGAGCGTTATGCAGACGATTCGCAGCGAGTATCCGAGCATTCATATTACCGGCGCTGTAAGTAATATTTCCTTCAATCTCCCGGCAAGAAAGCTTGTCAATATCGGATTTACGGTTCTGGCCATGAAGGCAGGACTTGACAGCGCGATCTTCGATCCGACGAACCGGGATCTTCTGGGAGTTATCTTCGCAACCGAGGCGCTTCTCGGCAACGATGAGTACTGCATGGAGTATATTGAAGGATTCCGTGACGGACTGTACGGACCGAAGCCGAAGGCATAAGAAACGGGTTAAACGCATATTGCCTCAAGAGGATGTACAGGCGGCAGAAATGTTGGAAAAACTGCCATAAGAAACGGATTACACGCACATGCCCTCAGGAGGGGCACCACAAAATGATATTCATTTCACAGACATTCTTGCGGAAAAGGGGATCTGTGATTGCGGAATGAATATAAATAAATTATTTAAAAGCGGAGGATTTTACAATGGGAAGTATTGAAGAAGTTGCTAATCTGGTTGAGCATGGACGTTCCAAGAAGGTTCCGGCTGCAGTTCAGGCTGCTCTGGATGAGGGAATTGATCCGAACGACATTCTGCAGAAGGGTATGATCGATACCATGGGTATCGTCGGAGAGAAGTTCAAGAACAATGAGATCTTCGTTCCGGAGATGCTGGTAGCTGCAAAAGCAATGAAGGCAGGCGTAGAGGTTCTGAAACCGCATCTTGCAACAGGAGCGGCAGGAAAGCTCGGTAAGGTCATCATTGCTACGGTAGCCGGCGACCTTCATGACATCGGCAAGAACCTTGTTGCGATGATGATCGAGTCCGCCGGATTTACAGTAATTGATCTGGGTGTTGACGTGCAGATCGACAAGATCATCGAGGCAGTCAATGAGAATCCGGATACAAAGATTGTTGCGCTGTCTGCCCTGCTGACAACCACAATGCCATCGCTGAGAGATACTGTTGCCGCACTTAACGGTGCTCCGTTCCGCAGCAACATCAAGGTTATGGTCGGCGGTGCTCCGATTACGCAGGAATTCGCGGACGAGATCGGCGCAGACGGATATTCCGAGGATGCTGCATCGGCTGCTGAGCTTGCGAAGAAGCTGGTTGGCGCAGAATAATTTCATAAGAACAGGTATATGGGGCCGGCGCATGGGGAAGCTTGTATGCGCCGGCTTTTTTTACGCAAACAGTGAGCCGCAGCCGAATGCGAAGTATTCGTGTGCGGCGAGCGTCGCGATAGCGAGATAAAACTCGCGCAGCGTGTTTTATCTCGTTGTGTCAGATATTAAGATCTGTAAAGATCTGTAAGGATCCGTACAAGCAGGCTGGCCGGGGGATACCGGCAGATTTTTTTATAAGAGGTGATGGTTGATGGCAGAAAAATACAGAATATGTTTTCGGCCGCAGAACAGGGAAATAGAGGCCGATGCGGGAATGACCATTCTGGAGGCGGAGAGAATGGCGGGTCTGGAGCCGGACGCGCCCTGCGGCGGCTGCGGCAAGTGCGGAAAATGCAGAGTGGATATCCTGAAGGGAAAGAGAACCGGAGTGGTTCTGGCATGTCAGACCCGGATCGACAGCAGCATGACGGTAGATACGATGTATCAGGAAAAGGTCCGGAAAATACTGTCCGAGGGACTGACCAGGAAGGTACCGGTGGAGCCGGGAGTTTTTCCGGGGAAGGATCAGGCAGAGGAAAAAACCGCAGGGAGAGAAGAATCCGATATTCCGTTTTTCCTGATGGCATTTGATATCGGCACGACGACGGTTGTAGGATACCTTCTGGACGGACATACCGGACGGACGCTTTCCGTTGCCAGCCGGATGAATCCGCAGCATGCCTTTGGCGCTGATGTGATCTCCAGAGCGAATTATGTGCTGGAACATGGAGAAGAGGGGAGTCGGGAGCTGAGGACATGCATTGTGAAAGCCATGAACGATCTGATCCGTGAGGCGGCGGGAAGCGCGGGAGTTCAGGCAGAGGATATTCTGCAGGCGGCTGTGGTTGGAAATACCTGCATGCATCATCTCTTTCTCGGAATATCTCCGGACAGTCTGGTGCACGCTCCCTATATTCCGGCAGTGCGGAAGGGAATGATTCTGACGGCGGAGGAAACGGGACTGAAGTTCGGACCCCGCTGTTCAATGGGGGAAAAGGCTGTGGAAATCCCGGTATTTGAGCTTGAGAATGAGCTTTCAGCGAATGAAGACAGCGGGAAGCGTTTCCTGATCAGCCGGGACATGAGGCGCGCGGACAGCATTCATGAGAAACAGGGAGTTGTCCTTCTTCTTCCGAATATTGCGGGATTTGTCGGAGCGGATACGATTGGCTGTATGGTATCGGCGGCCTTTGACCGGCTGGAGGAGCTGACTCTGATGGTGGATATCGGGACCAATGGAGAGATGGTTCTGGGAGATCAGAAAAAAATGCTTACGACCTCTACGGCTGCCGGACCTGCCTTTGAAGGCGCGAAAATTGAGTGCGGCATGCGGGGAGCAGACGGTGCAGTAAGCCATCTGCGGGAGTCGGACGATGGTTTTTCTCTGGAGGTCGTCGGAGATGTGAAGCCTGTCGGCATCTGTGGTTCCGGTCTGATCGACGCGCTTGCCTTTCTGATCCGCCATGGCTTTATCAATAATTACGGCGCTTTTCGTGATCCGGAGGACCTGGAGGATCCTCTGGCATGCAGGCTGAAGGACAGGCTGATTACGGTTCATGGACAGCCTGCTTTTCTGCTCGTCAGAGGCGAGGACAGCGCAGACGGCGAAGAGATCTATCTGACACAGAAGGACGTGAGGGAGGTTCAGCTGGCCAAGGGAGCGATTGCGGCAGGAATACAGATTCTGACGGAAAAACTGGGAAAGAGGATCGGAGAGATCCGGCACGTTTTTCTTGCGGGAGCCTTCGGAAACTATATGGATTCCGGGAGTGCCTGTGAGATCGGAATGATACCCTATGAGCTGCGGGACAGAATCACGGCGGTGGGGAATGCCGCCGGAGAGGGCGCAAAGCTTGCGGCGGTGAACCGGGGAGAGTTTGAGTATGCCTGCAGGCTGTCAGAGGAAACTGAGTTTATTGAGCTTGCCTCAGAGAGCAGCTTTCAGGACGTTTTTGTAGACAAGCTGGAGTTCGAGCGCGCGGTTGAAGACGAATGAGGCCGTGTGAAACACGGAGAAGGAATTTTTTATAATATGATCGGAATAGGAATTGATACCGGCGGAACCTATACGGATATCGTTGTATATGACATGGAAAACGGGAAGGTGCTCGGATCGGGGAAGACGTCGACGACGAAGGACCATCTGGAGGTGTGCATTCTCAAGGCATTGGACAGCATGGATCAGAGCTATATCCACCAGGCAGAGCTTCTGGCGCTTTCCACGACGCTCGCGACAAATGCCTGTCTGGAGAATAAGGGAGGAAGGGCGAAGTGCCTGATGATTGGCATGAATCCGGAATCGATGAGCAATCTGGACCAGGTATATGGATCCTACGGATTCCGGGATCTGAAGGAGCTGGTCTTCATTGATGGGAAGCCGGAGCATTTATTTGAGAAACCGGAGGATCCGGACTGGGAGGAACTGAAGGAGAAGGGACCGGAGTGGTTCCGGGGCTGCCGGGCGGTGGGAATCACGCAGATCTATCCGGACGCAAACGGCGGACGATTTGAGCAGGAAGCGGAAAAAATCCTGAAGAAAGAGGGATTTCAGGTTACGACAGCATGGAATATGTTCCATGATGTGGATGTGCTGCGAAGAGGCGCAGGTACACTTCTGAATGCACGACTGATACCGATCATTACAGATTTCTTAGATGCTGTCCGCAAGGCGCTGGCGGAACGGAACCTGAAGATGCCGATCGCGATTGTCGCGGGAAATGGAAATCAGATGGCAGAGGCCGTCGCGTGTGAGAGACCGGTGGAAACGCTGCTGTCAGGACCGGCTGCGAGTGCGGTCGGCGGGAGTGTGATCTCGGGAGAGCCGGACGGGATTCTCGTGGACATGGGCGGTACAACGACGGATATTGCGCTGATCCGTGAAGGAGAGCCTGTGCTGGCGGATCAGGGAATATCGATCGGGCAGTGGCGGACCACGGTCAAGGGGCTGTATGTTGATACAACTCTGCTCGGGGGAGACAGCGAGGTTTTGTTTGAAAACGGCCGCATTCTCCTTGGGAAGGAGCGGGTGATACCGCTTTCAGCTCTGGTGCAGATGTTTCCGGCACAGAAGGAGCAGATCATCCACAGGCTTCAGGCGCTGGCGGAATCCGGCAAAAAACACACGCGGATGCTTCATGAATTTCTGGTGCTGCAGAATAATATTCTGGCTGATCCGGATCTTCGGGACCGGTATACGCCGGAGGAGATCCGCATCTGCGAGGCTCTGCGGAACGGACCGCTGATCCTGGAGGATTTTGCGGAAGCTGCCGGAGAAAGCGTGTACAAGCCGGGAACGGAGCGGCTTGAGGCGGAAGGCGTGATCATGCGCAGCGGCCTGACCCCGACGGATATGATGGTTCTGAAGGGGGACATCGATCTGTACGGAGAAGATTCTGCAAGAGCGGTTCGCGAGGCAGTGCGTTTCCTCATCCAGAATACGGATCCGGAATATTATCGAATGTCAGGGCACGGGAAGACCGCATATCCGGTGCGGGATCACGGCGCTGATGCAGGAGATGAAAAAAAGTCAGCGGAGACGGGAAAGCTTGTAGAGACGGGGCCGGAGGAGGCAGCGGATGTCAGAAAGACAGCTGAGACCGGAAAGTCTGCAGAGACGAGGCCGGAGGAGGCCGTGGCGGACGAGGTATATCGCCTGGTAGAGAAGAAGATGTACCGCAGAATCGTGGAGATTCTGATGGCACAGCAGCATCCGGGGCAGCGGCGTTACCTGGAGCAGGACGGGGTGAAGAGGCTGATCGACTGGTCGTTTGAGGAAGCGAGGAAAGGCGACGCAGAGGACTGGGCGGGAATGAGAATTCATACGGACCTGCCGATCATCGGTGTCGGCGCGCCGGTGCATATCTTTCTTCCGGCCGTTGCAGAATATCTCGGGACGAGAGCAGTCATTCATCCTTTCGCCGGCGTTGCGAATGCGCTTGGGGCGATTGCCGGAAAGGTTTCCGCGAGAGTCAGCATTCATGTGAAGGCGGATTATCAGGGCGCGGTTCCAGACGGGTTCTCGGTGACCGATGGTAAGGGAAAACATAAATTTGAACATTATGAGGATGCGGAGAAATATGCGGAGAAAACCGCAAGAAAGCTGGCGGCGGAGGATGCGCGCCGTCAGGGAGCCGGAGAGAATCCGGAGATCCGGATTCTGAAGCGGCAGATACGGACGTCATCGGCGGTCGGCCCGGAAGTTTTTTTTGAAACGGTGGTGGAGGCCGTCGCCTCCGGGCGGTTCCGGGTTTCAGGGAGATCGTAAATTATGTCGCGTTACCTGGCTTTAATGGATTAAAGCAGATAAATAGTGAGTCTGCCAGGTGTGGTACAGGCAGGAGCATTTAAAAACTACAGATCAGCTTTTTCCGGTCTTGGGAGGCAGCTGATCCGGGTCGGTGTATGCGGGGATCCGGATTTCAACCTCGGTTCCCTGGCCCAGAGTACTGGAATAGCGGAGGCCGTAGTCCTCGCCGTAGAGAATCTGCAGACGGCGGTGTGTGTTGAAGATGGCGATCTGGTTTCCCTTACCGGAGGATTGTATTTTTCCAGTGAGCAGATCACCGATCTTCTCCGGCGGGATGCCGATGCCGTCATCCGAGAGGAGCAGAATCAGGGTTCCGTTTTCGATCCATCCGGTCAGTACGATCGTTCCCTTCCGGCTTTCCTTTTCGAGAATGCCGTGCAGGATGCTGTTCTCGACAATCGGCTGAAGGGTCAGCCGGGGAATCCGATTTTCCATCATGGAATCCGGCACGTCCACGACGAAGTCGATGCCGTTGTCGAAGCGCATGTTCTGAAGGCGCACATAGATCGAAGCATGTTCGATCTCCTCCTCCAGGATGCCGATGGAATCCTTGCGGCTGAGCGTAAGGCGGTAAAATCTGGAAAGATCGCGGACAGCCTGATTGATTTCCTTTGTGCGGCCCTGCTGCGCCATCCAGTTGATCATTTCCATGGTGTTGTACAGAAAATGTGGATTGATCTGCGCCTGCAGAGAGCGGAACTCGGCGATCCGGAGTTCCTCGGACTGCTTCTGCTGTTTCTCCATCAGATTGTTGATCTGCCTTGCCATGTAGTTGTAGGAGTCGACCAGGTCACCGATTTCGTCATTCTCGGTCGGAGAATTCATAGGGACTGGCAGCCCGTTCTTAACCCGGCTCATCTGCCGGCTGACGGCACTGATCCGGTCCGTGAAGGAGCGGGACAGGAAGTAGGCGAGAAAAATAGCGATGACGGCAGTCGCGGACCAGATTGTGACAAGCTTCAGCCAGTACATCATGGTCGTCCGGCGGAGAGGTGCGGATGGCGTGATGTTCACCAGAAACCAGTCCGCCGCGGGAAGATAATAGTATGAGACATAGACTGTCTCGCCGAGAACCTTTTTTTCCAGGAACCCATTTGAACTCATCAGATTATTCTGGATGCTGCTGTAATTCATATAATAGATGCCGGAAAGCCTGGAATTCGTGGTTGTGACCATGGCGTCTCTTTCATTTGTGATATAGGAGACGCCTCCCTCCGGTGTCGGATGCCCGCTCAGAATCTTCCGGAGGGTATCGGAGTGGAAATAGCAGGCAACATAGCACTTTGTAATGGTTCCGGAAGAATCCCTGACAGAGGCCGGGTGAATATAGGCGCAGTCTCCCAGGTCGTTTTTCTCAGAGACACCAAGGTACAGCGGTGGGCAGAACAGCTCCGATGGGTGTGTGCTGTAGAAAATTCCGTACCAGTAGGTTGCCGTTATGTCGTGCATAGAGGCGAAGACACTGTTTCCCGCAGAGAAAACGCGGCTGTCCTTCGGGAGATCGACATAGATCCGGATTGCCGACACACCGTTTGAAGAGAGATATCTGGAGAGACCGCTCGAGAAGGCGGCGGCATCCTCCGAGGTCAGGGCATCCGGGACAGAGGTATCGATCGTCTCTGAAAATACACTGGTGTAGAACCGGTTGGTTTTGATCTGATCGTAGACATCAATGACGCTGCGTATCCGCTGCTGAAGCAGAGGGGCGGACGCGGCGGTCTCAATCTGCTCCTGACGGAGAGTGTCGGAGGTGATCAGCTGATACAGCCTCGTGGAGAAAAAAATCCCCGCGACGATCATCGGAATCGCCACCGCAAGCATAATCGTCAGAAATAATTTGTACTGGATTTTCAGATCTCCGTAGAGATGAGAAAATCTGGTATTTTTTTTGCGCTCTTTCTTCAAAGGGAACACCTGCTCTCCCGGTACTCAGATGGGGACTGACCGGAATATTTCTTGAAAGCCTTTCCAAAGTAGTTGCTGTCGTTATATCCGACGCGCGTGGCAATGTCGGATATATTGTTCCGGGGATCTGCGAGAAGCTCCTTCGCCCTCTCCAGACGGAATTCCGTAAGATACTGGTTGAGGGTCTGCCCGGTCTCGTTCTTGAACACTGTGCATGCGTAGGATGCGGACAGAGACGCATACCCGCTGATTTCCTTTGTGGAAAGCATCGGGTTGCTGTAGTGGCGGCTGATATATTCCTTGATCAGATAGACCGAGGAATTCATCGGCACATAGTTCTCCACATCGTTCAGAAAATCGTTGATGGTCTTCTTCAGCATGTCGTGGAGTTCCGGATATGAAAAACAGCGGTTGAGGGAATCCAGGGTGTTGTCAAAGCTGTTCTGGGTGCCGGAGCCCGGGAGCTGGCGCTGCCTTCTCTGTGTGAAGACAGCATCAAGAAGCCGGTAGTACAGGGTCTGGATATTTCCCCGGATCAGGGAGGGATTTTCGTAGATTGCCTGGTACAGCTTATCCATGAGTTCCTCCAGAGTGACGCGGGAGGGATTCCTCAGAGCCGTGGTCAGCTCCTCGTAGATTGTCTCCGGGTTTTCCCGGGAGGGGAAAACTGATTCCGGATCGCTGCAGAGAACGGTCCTATTATTATAGAAGAAACTGCTCTGGAGACGGATGGCGGCGGAACTGTAGGAATTGTAAAGCTTCTGAATTCCGCCTACGATCTGTCCGGCAGACAGATACCAGTTGTCCGTTTCGATATGGCAGGAGAGGAAATCTGTGACCGTCCGGACCGTATTCTGGGTGAATGAGTTTTTACGGAACAGATGGAAGACGAACAGGTTCGGCTTCTTCTCGGCGGCGATCACATGAAGATGAAGCTGCCGCGCGAAATCATGGAGCAGTCTCTGAAGACGGGAGAAAAAATCGGGACTCAGGTCAACCTGTTCGTCTGTCTGCAGAAGGACGGTAAAGGCCGCGTGAAAGAGATCAACAGACCCGTAGCGCATACAGTACTTCCGGCTCAGATCCTCCACGGATTTGCGCGAAGAAGGGTATGGCATCGTCAGGCAGAGCGCCAGATGGGCGGCGGAAATGGAATCTGTGATGCTCTCAGCGTTTTTGGTCTGCTCAATGATGTGATAGCGCTCGATGGAGGCCCTGACCGTCTCTTCCACCTCGCTGATATCCAGCGGTTTTTCCACATAATTCACAGCCTGAAGGCGAATGGCTGCCTTCAGATATTCCTTGTCGGTATAACCGCTCATGAAAATGAAGACCGTGTCCGGCATGAGCGTATGAATTCGTTCCATCATTTCAATTCCGGACATCCGGGGCATCCGCACATCACTCAGGATGATTTCCGGTTTGTGAATTGAGGCCTGATGGAGCCCCTCCAGACCGTCTCCGGCGACATAGACCTCGTCGATGCCGAGCCGGATCCAGTCGATGGAGGAGGTCAGTCCCGTGCGGGTCAGATTTTCGTCGTCTACAATCAGAAGTTTAATGGTGATACCTCCCTGAAAAACGCAAGAGTGTGGTTTTTTGTTCGTGTTTTCGTTTAAATCAACAATATACAAACATATGATAGCACGGAATGAATCAGATTCGGAAAAAATATTACCCGATTCCATAAAAAATTCCTCTTAAAGCGTACACTGGTCCGATGCTATACTTCTTTCATATGGAAAGGAGGACAAGAGCGTGTCAGAGGATTTGATTCTGGAACTTAAAGGTATTACCAAGATTTTCCCCGGTGTGAAAGCGCTGAATAACGTGCAGTTTCAGCTGCGCCGCGGAGAAGTACATGCTCTGATGGGAGAGAACGGAGCGGGCAAATCTACGTTCATCAAGGTTATCACAGGTGTTCACGCGGCAGAAGAGGGCCACATGTACCTGAACGGCAAGGAGGTACATTTCAAAGGACCGAAGGATGCTTTGTCGGCGGGTATTGCTGCTGTTTATCAGCATCCGACGACTTACCCGACGCTGAGTGTTACTGAGAACATTTTTATCGGTCATGAATTTATCAAGCACGGGATGATCCAGTGGAGGCAGATGAATCAGGAGGCGAAAAGGCTTCTCGACCGTCTCGATGCAGATTTTAAGCCGAGCGATGAGATGGGCACGCTTTCGGTAGCTCAGCAGCAGATGGTTGAGATTGCCAAGGCACTTTCCACAAACGCCAAGATCATCATTCTCGATGAGCCGACGGCGGCACTGACTGCGAACGAGTCCGAGAAGCTGTACCGGATCGTGGACCAGCTCAGAGAAGAAGGAGTTTCCATTATCTTCATCTCGCACCGCATGGAGGACATGTACCGTCTCGCTTCAAGAGTTACCGTATTCCGTGATTCCCAGTACATCGGAACCTATGATGTAGACAAGATCACCGAGGCGGATCTGATCAAGGCGATGGTCGGACGTGAGATTTCTGATATGTATCCGAAGCCGGAGGTAAAAATCGGTGACGAGGTATTCCGCATTGAGGGAATGAGCCGTACGGGATATTTCAAGGATGTATCTCTGAATATTCATGCCGGAGAGATTGTGGGACTGACCGGTCTGGTCGGCGCGGGACGTACAGAGACCATGGAAGCGGTATGCGGCATCACAAAGCCGGATGCCGGCAAGGTATTTGTCAATGGAAAAGAGGTCCATATCAAGAATCCTGCGGATGCGATGAAGGAAGGAATCGTCCTTCTCCCGGAGGATCGCCAGAAACAGGGTCTGATCCTCAGCTGGGGGCTTGGGGACAACGTCATTCTTCCAGTGCAGGATGAGCTTGCAAAGGGACCGTTCAAGGTAAAGAACGAATCGAAGGAGCGGGAGCTCGCGAAGAAGTACCTGGAAGAGGTTGATACAAAGGCAGTGACGATCTTTGATCCGGGCAGCAGCCTGTCCGGCGGAAATCAGCAGAAGGTCGTGGTTGCGAAGGCACTTGTTCAGGATAATATGAAGGTGCTGATCATGGATGAGCCGACCAAGGGCGTGGATGTCGGCGCGAAGGCAGAGATTTACAGCATCATGGGAGATCTGGCGAAGAAGGGATATGCGATTCTTCTGATCTCCTCCGAGATGGCGGAGATTCTGGGTATGAGCGACCGGATCTACACGATGTGCAAGGGACGGATTACCGGATGCCTGGATATCAATGAGGCTTCTCAGGAAAGCCTTCTGGAACTCTCCATGGAAAACAGCAGGACTACCGGGAAGGAGGCAGTTAAATAATGAATCAGAAAAAATCATTATGGAAAATCATCACCGGTTCCCGTGAAGTCAGCCTGCTGCTGATCCTCATTGTGATGCTGGTTATTGTTCAGATTCTCAGCCGGGGCACATTCCTGACGCCGACGAACATCGGACAGATCTTCCGAAATAATGCGCTGACCATGCTGATGGCGCTCGGTATGCTGTGTGTCATGCTTACCGCCGGCATCGATATCTCGATTACTTCAACGCTTGCCTTCACCGGAATGATCATCGGAATGCTGCAGAAGAGAGCGGGATTCACCAATACATTCGTTCTGTTCCTGCTGGCCGCACTGATCGGCATTGCCTGTGGTTTCCTGAACGGACTGATCATTTCAAAGGGACATCTGGCACCGATTATCTGTACGATGGGCTTCATGTATATCTGGCGCGGACTCGCTTATGTGGTATCCAACAACCAGTGGGCATCCGGAGCGGACGTGGCAAAATTCGCCGAGTTCGGAAAGGATGGATCGGTCGGCCCGTACATTGTTCTGATTATCGCCTATGTTATCTTCTTCGTCGTCATGAAATGGACGACCTTTGGGCGCCGCATCTATGCGGTCGGCTCCAATGCCGATGCCGCGCGGGTGTCCGGTATTAATGTAGACCGCGTTCTGATTCAGGTCTACACGATGATGGGTCTTCTGGCAGGAATTGCCGGTGCCCTCTCGGTATCCATCTATGCTTCCGCACAGCCGAACATGCAGTACGGAAAAGAAATGGATGTTATCGCGGCCTGCGTCATCGGCGGCACATCCATGAACGGCGGCCGCGGGTCAGTCGTGGGAACCTTCCTCGGAGCCCTGTTCTACGCGGTGCTCGCAAAGGCACTTCCGCTGGTCGGCCTGGATTCCATCTGGCAGAACCTGATCAAGGGTGTCGTGGTACTGGCCGTTGTTCTCATTAACGTACTGACACAGCGCACGATGGACAGAGCCGCACTGGAAAGAAGGGAGATGTAATCATGGCAGGAAAATCAGGAAGAACCATAGATGCCACCCCGAAGACCAGTATTAAGAGCAAAGTCTTAAGCTGGGAGAGTGGCCTGATCGTTATTTTTATCGCAGTATTGATTTTCGGATCGATTGTCTCCAAGAGCTTTACTTTTTCCAATGTTCTCCGTGAGATGCCGAAATATCTGTCGGAACTGTTTATGATGTACGCGATGGGATTCATCCTTGTCATCGCTGAAATCGATATTTCCGTCGGAGCCATCGTGTGTCTGGCCGGAACGATGGCCTGCTTCGCAAACCGCGCGGGAGCGCCTCTGATCGTGCAGATCATCGTCTGCATCGGCGTCGGATTCCTCTGCGGCAGCCTGAACGGAGTGATCGCGACACATTTCCAGGAGCTGCCGACCATGATCATCACGCTCGGCACCCAGATCATCTTCCGCGGAATCGCTGAGGTATCCATGGGCAGCGGCGGATCGGTATCCCTGTCAGATCCGATGGGATTCTCAAAAATCGGAGGCATGGTCGGGCCGTTCCCGATTGCCTTCTTCCTTATTATCATCACGGCGGTCATCTTTATCTTCATCCTGTCCAGGACAACATTCGGACGGAAGATGTACGCGGTCGGATCCAACCGCACGGCGGCTCTGTACGCGGGAATTCCGGTTCAGAAGATCCGTCAGATCTGCTTTACACTGGTAGGTACCATGGCAGGTATCTGTGCGCTGTTCCTCCTTGCGACCTCCTTCGGAGCCAATACCACAACCGGACAGGGCTTTGAGATGGACGTAATCGCAATGTGCGTATTCGGCGGCATCGCCACCACCGGAGGCAAGGGAAATCTCGTCGGCGCGACGATTGCGGGATTCACTATCGTATGTCTCCGTATCGCCCTCGGACAGCTGAACATGAGCGGCCAGACGATTCTGGTCATCATCGGTATCCTGCTGATTGTGTCCGCCCTTGTTCCGGGAATTAATCAGTCGGTAAAGAACAAAAGAAAAACGATTGCGGCGAAATGAGAATCGTATCGGGTCCCATATGCGCGCTTCGCGACAAGCTCCGGAGCCGCGCCCGAATGATATGGACCAACAGGACGGTTTCATACGGGGCTTCGTGACAGGCTGCCACAAAGGCAGATTATTTTCGCGGGCTCCAGCACAAGTCTCATACGGGTGCTTTGCGACAGGCGGTCTGTTTGCGATTTCAAGGAGTCTGCATCGTTAGATTGTACCTTTTTTCTAAAAATATTACCATTTCACGAAAAAAATGGTGATGTTACACTTAATCTACAGTCAGAAATCACAGAAGGTTTCTGATGGGGGTAACCGGTCAGCGAGACCGGAAACAGCAAATGGTCGATGAGACCAGAATGATTCAGGAGGGTTTAACAATGAAAAAACAGGTAGTTAGCGTAGTACTGACGGCCGCTATGGCAGCCGGACTGTTAGCGGGATGCGGAAGCAGCACATCTACTTCCACCAGCAGCAAGTCATCCTCAAGCAGTTCTGCTTCCTCGGCAAGCACATCATCTGCGGCAGGCACTTCATCCGCAAGCAGCACAGCTGCTTCCTCCGGCAGTGCTGAGGCTGTTGCCTCCACATCCGGGGCAGCCGGCGGAGTCGGTGATGTATCCGGCACCTATGCACTCGTTCCGAAGTCAGCAGGAAACCCGTTCAACGAGAGAGAGGCTTCCGGATTCCAGGATGCACTGAAGGCACTGGGATGCTCTGATGACCAGATCATCGTATCTTATCCGGATAGTGCCACTGCTGATGCGCAGATCACAGTGATTCAGTCTCTGATTTCACAGGGCGTAAGCTCCATCGCGGTTGCGGCAAATGACGCAAGCGCTCTTGACGCGGCACTGAAGCAGGCATCTGACGCTGGAATCAAGGTATGCACCCTCGACTCCGATGTTGACGCTGATTATCGTTCTGTATTCTGCAACCAGGCCGGCGTTAAGGAAATCGCGCAGGCTCTTATGGACGCGGTTTATGATATCTCCGGCGGATCCGGCGAGTACGCGATTCTTTCCGCTACCTCCCAGGCTACGAACCAGAACGCATGGATCGACGCGATGAAAGAGATCGCTGAGTCCGATGACAAATATGCGGATCTGAAGCTTGACGAGATCGCATACGGCGATGATGAGGCTCAGAAGTCCACAGACCAGACACAGGCTCTTCTGACCAAATATCCGGATCTGAAGGTTATCTGCTCCCCGACAACCGTAGGTATCGCTGCAGCAGCAAAGGTTCTTCAGGACCAGAAGTCTTCGGTAAAGCTTACCGGACTTGGACTCCCGTCTGAGATGAAAGAGTACATCGGTGACGATGATTCTCATTCCTGCCCGTACATGTTCCTGTGGAACCCGATTGACCTCGGCGCTCTGGCAGCATATGCATCCGTAGCTCTGGTTAACGGCTCCATGACCGGCGCTGTAGGCGACACCTTCTCCGCAGGAGATCTGAACGACGGCAATCCGTATGAGATTACCGCAAACGCTGACGGTGCTTCTGAGGTTATCCTTGGACAGCCGTTCAAGTTCGATCCGAGCAACATCGAAGAGTGGGCAGAGGTTTACTAAATCATAATCTGATGCGTCGCATTCAAATCGCGGCACAGAGGGCATAGAAACGTAACCGGCATCCGAAAGGATGCCGGTTTTTTGGTGATCAGAAACACTGGCATAACGGAAAAAGTATGTGACCTTCTTGCAAAGCAAATAAAATGAAGCAGCATGGGAAAAGTAAGCATTAAAAAGAATATCAAAGAAGAGCAGGCGAAAGCACGAATACGTTAAAAAAGAAGAGTAAGAGAAAGCGTTTGTCAGAACATGAAAAAGACCTGCCCGGATCACCGGACAGGTCTTTTTAAGAAGCGGAGATGAAGGGAGTTGAACCCTTGCGCCGGTTACCCGACCTATCGCATTTCGAGTGCGACCTCTTCGGCCACTTGAGTACATCTCCGTATTTGATCTGTGGGAAGGCCGCTGAAAAGATGCGGACCGATACCCACTGTGCAACATCACTATTTTAGCAGAGAGAGGACAGCACTTCAAGGATTTTTTGAATATTCCTCATTATTACAGTTTGTAATGCAAAATCAGAACAGATATGATATAAATTAAGTATTTGAAAGCGCACGGCGGAAAGCTATGATGCATACTGTTAATCGCAGATAAACTGTATGGAACGGACAGATTCCGGGAAAGGATATATATGGGCAAGTATACGAAGCAGGATATTTTCAGGATCGTAGAAGAAGAGGATGTAGAGTTTATCCGTCTTCAGTTCACCGATATCTTCGGCATGCCGAAAAATCTGGCGATCACCGCAAGTCATCTGGAGCAGGCACTCAACAACGGATGCACCTTCGAGGCATCTGCCATCGGAGGAATCCGGGACGGGGCGGAGGAACTGTATCTGTACCCGGACCTTGATACGTTTGAAATCTATCCCTGGAGACCTCAGACGGGAAAAGTTGCCCGGATGTACTGCGACATCTACACAGAAGAAGGAAAACCTTTTGCAGGAGACTGCCGTCAGGTGCTCAAAAGAGTTCTGAAGGAAGCGGCTGACATGGGGCTGAGGTTCGAGATCCGTCCGGAACAGGAATTTTTCCTTTTTCATACCGATGACGAAGGGCATCCGACAACGACAACACATGAGATCGCCGGGTTTTACGATGTAGCTCCGCTCGATCTGGCGGAAAATGTGCGCAGAGATATCATCCTCACACTGGAAGAAATGGACTTCGAGGTGCTCGGCTCTCATCACGAGATTTCACCGGCCCAGCATGAGATTGATTTCGCGGAGGGACGCGCGGACCGGATTGCTGACGACGTTGTGACATTCCGCATGGTGGTGAAGACCATAGCAAAAAAGCATGGCCTCTATGCAACCTTCCTTCCGAAACCGACGGAAGGAGTCAACGGATCCGGTATGCACATCAATATTATCTGCCGGGATCCGCTTGGCAAGAATCTCTTTGCTGATGAAACAGGAAATGGAGACCTTTCGGAAACCGGTCAGCAGTTCGTGGCTGGTCTTCTGAGACACAGCAAATCGATCACGCTGTTCACAAATCCGATTGTGAACTCCTATAAGAGACTGATTCCAGGCTTCGACGCGCCGACACAGATCGCATGGTCTGATAATCTGGCGAACCGCTCGGCAGTGATCAATGTGCCCCATCGCAGGGGAAATAATGCCCGCATTGAGTACAGAAGTCCTGATGGAGTCTGCAATCCATATCTGGCCTTTGCGGTTATCCTGGCATCCGGCCTGGACGGTATCCGGAACAGGATGAAGGCGCCGGAGAAGGCGGATGTCCGCCTGTCCGGAAAATCAAGATGGGAACTGAAGAACATGCATCTTGATACTCTGCCGGAGACACTGGGAGAGGCAATGGAATATTCGGATAAGGATCCCATGATCCGTGAAGTTCTGGGTGATTTTATCTATGACGGCTTTAAGGAGAAGAAGCTTTGCGAGTGGAGAGACTTCCGTTCGGTTATCACAAACTGGGAGCTTCAGACCTATCTTGGCAGATACTGACTCTTCGGCAGTGTATTTTTGGATGATTTGAGGATATGTGATTGCGAAGTATTATTGTTGCTTATTCCAAGCTGGAAGACGCTAAGAAAATACGGGCAATTCTGGTTCGTCATGGTCTAAATGTCAATGGTGTATGCACAACGGTAGATCGGGCGATCTCGCTGGCAGGAACTCTGTACGGCGGGGTTGTGATCTGCGGTTACCGCCTTGCCGACGGCATATATCTCGATCTTGCTGAGGGCATTCCGGACAGTTTTCAGATCCTTCTGGTAACCTCTCCGCGAAATGTCGATGACGAGGTTCTCCCTGCCAACACGGTCTATCTGCCGACACCCTTAAAGGTGCATGAGCTTCTCCAGACACTTTCTCCTATGTTGGGAGAGGTTCCGCAGAGGAGAAAAAAGGACAGGCCGGCTCCCAGAAATGAGGAGGATCAGAAAAAGATTGATCAGGCGAAGGAAATCCTTATGGCAAGGAACCATATGACGGAACCAGAGGCCCACCGGTATCTGCAGAAATGCGCTATGGATTCCGGAACAAAGATTGTGGAGACGGCGGAGATGGTAATTCTGCTCGCGAGTCCGGGCTGATTGAGAATATGAGCGGCGTCAGCACGGATGTCGATTCAGGCTTTGTAAAGAAACAGTGTCTTTTTTGGGTAAAAGATATTAAAAAAATTAAAAGAATGCGTCGATTTCATTTCGTTCGCTCTTGTAACACCTGAAAAGTTATGCTATTATGAGAAAGATTAATGAAATGTTTCATTTTTATTAATGCTTCCTTTTCTATGGGGCTGAAATATGGAACAGAGAACGGCGATGCCCCGCAGCGAGCATCACAATATGTATAAAGTTTCCACAGAGAAATAGTATTTAACTTTTTGGAGATTTATTAATGAAGAGAAATAAACTTGCAGTGATCGGACTTATAATTGCTCTCACGGCTGCGCCGGCAGTACCGGTCAGCGCGGATGATACGGGGGCTGCGGTGACGGAGAGCTCGCTTAACAACTCGATTGATGAGCTTGAGAGTCAGAAGCAGGCGCTTCTCGGTCAGATTGATGATCTGGAAGCACAGCTTGTCACAACGGTTGCCGAGATCAATTCTGTGAACAGCAAACTTACGACTCTTGAGACTGATATGGAGAAGACGAAGACGGATCTTGCGGCAGCGATCGCAGACAGAGATACGCAGCACGAGGCAATGAAGCTCCGTATACAGTATATCTATGAGAAGGGCGGCGACGCCGGCTGGATCAAGGTGTTCCTTGAGGATGGTGATCTGAATGCATGGCTGAATTCGAAGAACTATACCGGAACCTTGTATGATTACGACCGCAAGCAGCTTCAGGCATATGCGGATTCTGTGACAAAGGTAACGGATCTTCAGCAGCAGCAGAACAATGAGGAAGCTGAACTTCAGAAGAACAAGGATACGCTGACAACGGATAAGGCTCGTCTGGAAGATCTTATCTCACAGGTTAAGGCACAGTACAGTGACGCGGATCAGAGAATCGCGGATGCGTATCAGAAGGCACAGGAATATCAGCAGTTGGTGGATGAGCAGAACGGCTATATCAGTCAGGTGGTAGCTCTTCAGAGTTCCGGAAACGGAGCTTCCGGATCTGACAGCGAAAGTTCATCTGGAAACAGCACAGCTGCATCATCGAATAATGGAGCTGCGTCTGACAGCGGCTCCGCAGATACGTATACCTATACGGCTTCTGCTGCGGGCGGATCATCGGACGGAAGTGCTTCTGCAGGCGGAAGCTCATCCGGCAACAGTGCGCAGGCTTCTGCTGCAATTGAGCAGGCAGCACAGCAGATCGCGGCGAGCACGGGAACAGATGTCTCCACTGCCAGACAGGCAGCACAGCAGGCATATCAGGCGACCGGGAGCACCTCTACAGCATCCGGTTCCGCGCTTCTGGCATATGCACAGCAGTTCCTGGGAAATCCGTACGTCTATGGCGGAAACAGTCTGACAAACGGAGTAGACTGCTCCGGATTTGTTCAGCAGGTATACAATCATTTCGGTATCAATACTTCCAGAACATCGTGGGATATTGAGAACGACGGAACAGAAGTTTCCTATTCTGATGTACAGGTAGGAGATGTGATCTGTTATGATGGACACGTAGGCATCTATGCCGGTGACGGCCAGATCATCAATGCGGCGAATGAATCACAGGGAATTACCTACACCAACGCGGATTACGACAATATCGTAACGGTGAGACGGCTTCTTCCGGACGGATCGGGTTCATAACGGTATCGAATATAATATCTTTAAAAACGCAGGAGCAGAGCGCTTCTGCGTTTTTTGCGTTCTGCCATTAATGTTCAGCGATCTGTGTTCTGTGATTTGCGTCCAGGGCTTTACGTCCAGTGTTTTGTGTTGTGTGTTTTGCAGCTCCTGGGGCAGAGACGGTCTGTTGCAAATCAATCTGCCCGCATATATAATGTTCCTATATGGACATCATAGATGCAGGCTGCTTTTTTACGGAAATGCCTGCGGCTGTCGGCACAGAGGAGGATGGATGATGACGGCGTTCAGTGTACCGGTGAAGGAAATTGATCAGGACCTGGAACGAAAGTTTCACAACCTGCGAAGGGAGATCGAGGACTTCGGAAGCCTTGTGGTCGCCTTTTCGGGCGGCGTGGATTCTACTTTTCTGGTGAAGACTGCGCATGATGTACTGGGGGACAGGATGATTGCCGTAACCGCGAGGTCGGAATCCTTTCCGGAGAGGGAACTCCGGGAAGCGGAGGAATTCTGCGAGAAGGAAGGAATTCGTCATACGGTGGTGCTTTCGGAGGAGCTGGAGATCGAGGGATTCCGGCATAATCCGAAGAACCGCTGTTACCTGTGCAAGCATGAGCTTTTTGAGAAAATCCTTGGCATCGCAAAAGACAACGGGATTGCTTTCGTTGCGGAGGGATCGAATATGGATGATAACGGCGATTATCGTCCCGGACTTACGGCGGTAGCCGAGCTCGGTGTAAAGAGTCCTCTGCGGGATGCGGGTCTTGATAAAGCGGAGATCCGAAGGCTCTCGAAGGCCATGAATCTTCCGACCTGGAACAAGCAGTCCTTTGCCTGTCTTTCGTCGAGATTTGTATACGGAGAGGAGATCACAAGGGAGAGGCTTCACATGGTGGATCAGGCCGAGCAGCTTCTGCTGGATCTTGGATTTCATCAGGTGCGGGTGAGAATCCACGGCGGGACAATCGCCAGGATCGAGGTTCTGCCGGAGGAGTTTCCAAGGCTGATGCGGGACGAAATCCGCAGGACGATTGTGATGAGCTTCAAGAATTTGGGGTTTGCATATGTGACGCTGGATCTTCAGGGATACCGTTCCGGCAGCATGAACGAGACGCTCACCCGGGAGCAGAAGGAACACGGAACCGGGGCCTGACACGGATAATTTCAGATGTACATGCATAGGGGCGTGAGAATTACAGCGCACTGGAAAGATGCGCTGCAGTGCTTTCCGGACGGTACAGGCGGAAGGGTGTAAGAATGTCGGATACACGGGAAATACTGGAAAAAGTGAAGAACGGTGAGATTGGTGTCGCACAGGCGGAGAAGCTTCTTGAAAGAGGCGGTATCGAGGAGATGGGGTACGCCAAGCTGGATATGAACAGGGATGCGCGGACCGGTTTTCCGGAGGTTATCTACTGTGAGAGAAAGACGGACGATTTCCTGATCAGTATCTACAGGAAGATGCTCGAACAATATGGAGAGGTGTTCGGTACCCGTGCGAGTGATCACCAGTATCGGATGATCAGAAGTGTGATCCCGGAAGTGGTCTATGATCCGGTTTCTCGTATCCTCAAGGTGGAAAAAAGGGATAAGGTGAGAATCGGCAGAATCGCCGTCTGCACCGCGGGGACAGCGGATATTTCCGTTGCGGAGGAAGCGGCGCAGACGGCTGAATTTTTCGGGTCTGCAGTGGACAGGATCTATGATGTGGGCGTCAGTGGGATACACCGGCTGTTCGCGCATATGGAGGAAATTCAGGCGGCAAACTGTGTCGTCGCGGTTGCGGGAATGGAGGGGGCTCTGGCGAGTGTTCTCGGAGGTCTCGTCCGGAATCCGGTGATTGCGGTTCCGACGTCAGTTGGTTATGGAGCCAGCCTGCATGGTCTCTCGGCCCTCCTGACAATGATCAATTCCTGCGCGAACGGGATAGCGGTCGTGAATATCGACAACGGGTACGGCGCCGGCTATATGGCTACGCAGATCAACCGTCTTGCTGTCGGGGGCAGTGTTACGGAAACGGAAACAGATGCCCGGTAGGGCATTCGGAGATTTTTCGTCTGGCGGCCACGCCGGAACGAAGTAGTACCGGAAAGGAAGAACAGAATGGGGATGAGTAATCAGGGGGAAAAATATCTGTATCTGGACTGTGCGTCCGGAATCAGCGGGGATATGGCGGTTGCGGCGCTTCTGGATCTGGGTGCGGACCGCAGGGCTCTGGACCGGGCGCTTGGAAGCATTCACGCGGAGGGGTTCCGTGTGGAAATCGGAAGAGTGAGGAAATCGGCCATAGACTGCTGTGACTTTCGGGTGATTCTGGATCATGATCATGAGAATCACGACCATGACACGGCTTATCTTTACGGCAGCCGGGAAATGGCGGGGCGATCGGCAGATGAGTCGCGGGCACATAAAGCACGTCACGCGCACCGGACGCTGGAGGAGATTGAAAATATCCTGGCGGATGTCGATATGTCAGATCACGCGCTGGAGCTTGCCGGCAGAATTTTTGAAATCCTGGCGGAGGCGGAAGCTAAAGCACACGGAGTTCCGACGGATCAGGTCCATTTTCATGAGGTCGGAGCCATTGATTCCATCGTGGACATTGTGGCGGTCTCAGTATGTATGGACAGCCTTGAGACAGACGGGGTAATCATTCCGCGGCTCTGCGAGGGAAGGGAAATGGTACGCACGCAGCATGGACTTCTTCCGGTTCCGGTTCCGGCGGTCGTGAATATCGCGCAGGCTGGCGGATTGAATCTGGAGATGTGTGACAGGCAGGGGGAGTATGTGACTCCTACGGGAGCAGCGTTTGCTGCCGCGGTCATCACCTCCGACCATCTTCCAGGAAGATTCCGGATCCTTTCTACAGGACTGGGAGCGGGGAAGCGGGAACAGGAGGTTCCGGGAATCCTGAGAGCTATGCTGATTGAACCCGTGGAGGTTCCGGAATTGGAAAGCCCTTGCGGCGGAGCCGCAGAGCCGTGTTCCGCCGGGAGCAGGATTATAATCGGAGCAGAAGCGGAGGGGGCAGAGAACAGGAGCTTTTCCGACGGCTTTACGGTCGGCGACAGTATATGGAAGCTGGAAACCAATATCGATGACTGCAGCGGGGAGATCCTCGGCTACACGCTGGAACGGCTTCTGAAGAAAGGGGCGAGAGATGTTCATTACACACCGGTTTATATGAAGAAGAACCGGCCGGGGTGGCTTCTCACGGTGCTCTGCGACGAGCAGGAGATTCCGGATCTGGAGCGGATTATCTTTGAGGAGACGACGACGATCGGAATCCGCAGAATCCGGATGGAGAGAGATACACTTCCCAGAAAGTCCGAGAAGGTGATGACTCCGTATGGAGGGATTGAGGTCAAAACGGTGAGCATCGGCAGCAGGAAGAAGGTGTATCCGGAATATGAAAGTGTTGCCAGGGCAGCCGCGGAAACGGGGGCGGCCTTTGAGACGGTTTATCTGAGCGCCCGGGATTCCTATGAGGAGTGATGGCTGAGGGGCTATTCTGAGGGCGGGTATCTATGTACGGCCCCTGGACGGTTCGGCAGCGTTCCAGATGATTGCATTTAGAGATAAGTCATTGGATTTTAGCAGAGAGCCATGTGTCCATTATTTTGGGCGCCTGAAATCTTCCGTGTTCACTGTTCCGGGTACAGTAAATAATTGAGGGTTGGAGGAGCGTCAATGAGCTTATGAGAAGTGTCATCGAGTTTATGAAAGGAATTGTAGTTTTATAGGAAGGTCATTTGGGGTTAGGGGAAGAAATTCCATATAACGGTTGAACTGGAGATCAGGGAAACTGGAGACAAGGGAGGTTTTTACATGAAAAGGGATTTCAGATATCCTTCAAGGGATGGGAGAACATCGATTCACGGGATCGAGTGGATTCCGGATGGTGAGGTAAGTGCAGTCGTTCAGGTGGTTCACGGGATGGTAGAATTTATTGACCGATACGACAGAATCGCGAATCTTCTGAACACAAAGGGAATTTATGTCGTGGGGAACGACCATCTGGGACACGGAGCGTCTGTCGTCAGCGAAGAGGATTACGGCTATTTTGCGGAAAAAGACGGAAACAGGTGTGTGATCGGAGACATTCAGACTCTGCGTGAGATGACAGAGAAAAAGTATCCCGGCGTACCTTATTTTATCCTGGGACACAGCATGGGCTCCTTCCTGACCGCGCAGTATATCGAGGAGTATGGGGAAGGACTTTCCGGGGCGGTGATCTCGGGAACCGGATATCAGAGCGCAGGTACGCTCAGGACAGGAAAGGCAATCTGCAAAGCGATTGCCGCTTTTAAGGGGTGGAAGTATCGGAGTCCGTTTGTCAATAATATGGCACTGGGCTCCTACAACAAAAAATTTGAGCCTGCGCGGACAGCCAATGACTGGCTCACCCGGGATACAGAAATCGTCGATGCATACTGCGCGAACCCCTGGAACAATTTTATGTTTACATTGAACGCATATTATAATCTCTTTACCGGAATTGAGATTGCGGAGAGGGAAGAAAATATCAGCAGAATACCAAAGGAGCTTCCGGTTTTGATTGTGAGCGGCGGAGATGACCCGGTAGGAAATTTCGGAAAGGGCCCCGCGAAGGTAGCGGAGAATTTCCGGAAATGCGGAGTGCGCGACGTGAAATGCAGGATATATCCCGGGGACCGGCATGAAATTCTGAATGAACTGGATCACGAGGTGGTTGACGGGGAGCTGATCGACTGGATCACGGATAAGAGCAGAAAGTAAAACAACATGGCCCGTAAGCGGGTGCCGAAAACCGTATAAGCTACAGGAGGAACAGATGGGATATTCTTCAGCTGAGAAAATCAAAATAGCACTGAACAGGAAGGAGAATACGAATCTGCCTGTTCTGGCGGGTGAGCGGATTCCGCTTCTGAAATTTCCCTCCCTGGATGGGACTGGGATTGTGGAGCATGGATTTACTACGAGGATAGGCGGTGTGAGCGGAATGGAGCCCGGAATGGAGCACCTTCGCTCCCTGAATCTGAGTTTTTCCAGAGGCGACCGGGAGGAGAATGTGCGGGAAAATTTTCGCAGAGTTGCTCAGGAATTCGGAGTTGAAACGAACCGGTTTGTTTTCTCCGCGCAGACGCACACATCAAATGTACGGACCGTGACAGAGGCGGATGCGGGGAGAGGACTGACCAGACCTCAGGATCAGAATGATGTGGATGCCCTGGTGACGGATGAGCGCCGTCTGGTGCTGAGCATTTTCGTTGCGGACTGTGTTCCGGTGGCGTTCGTGGATCCGGTACACCGCGCAATCGGCATGGCGCATTCCGGCTGGCGCGGAACTGCGGCAAGAATCGGAGCGGCTGTCGTGCAGAGAATGCGGGAAAATTACGGAACTAATCCGGAGGACCTGATCTGTGCGATCGGGCCTTCCGTCTGCCGTGAGTGTTATGAGGTAAGCGGCGATGTGGCACAGCGTATGTCGGATGAATTTCACGGCCATGAGAGAGAGATTCTGGAGGACAGGCATAACGGACACTATCAGCTGGATCTCTGGAAGACAAACCGGATCGTTCTTGAAGATGCCGGTGTGCCGGCGGAGCAGATTTCTTTAACGGGAGTGTGCACCTGTTGCAATCCGAAGGTACTTTTTTCTCACAGGGCCAGCCACGGGATGAGGGGAAATCTCGGAGCATTTCTGATGCTGAAGTAAAGATGAATATTAAATGAACAAAAAATTCTTTTCTGTGGGGTTTTGCCTGTCAATAATCAACAATTTTGCAAGATACTGATGAAATACTTGCATATCGGTGTTATAATAGCACTCGATGGTCTGAAAAATACGAATGGATTCTCCATTTTGTATCAGACAGGATCAGATAAACCGCATCGGAAGGAGTACAGGATATGAAGCCTTACAAGGAAATGAGCAAGGAAGAGCTTGCGTCGGAGATCGAATTACTCAGAAAACAGTACAAGAAGTACCAGGGGATGGAATTAAACCTGAATATGGCACGCGGAAAGCCCTGTCAGGAGCAGCTGGATCTCTCGATGGGGCTGATGGACGCTCTTACATCAGATGCGGATCTTACCTGCGAGGACGGGACGGACTGCAGAAACTATGGAGTTCTGACCGGAATCCATGAGGCTAAGGTTCTGATCGGAGATATGATGGAGAACAATCCGGATGATATCATTATCTATGGAAACTCCTCTCTGAATGTTATGTATGATACAATTTCACGCGCGTATTCCCACGGAATCATGGGGAATACGCCGTGGTGCAAGCTGGACAAGGTGAAATGGCTCTGTCCGGTTCCGGGATATGACCGTCATTTCGGAATCACGGAATATTTCGGCTTTGAGATGATACCGGTGCCGATGTCACCGACCGGTCCGGATATGGATATGATCGAGAATCTTGTCGCAAACGATGATTCCATCAAGGGAATCTGGTGTGTTCCGAAGTACTCGAATCCGCAGGGATACTCCTATTCTGACGACACGGTGCGCCGCTTCGCCAGACTGAAGCCGGCGGCAAAGGACTTCCGGATTTTCTGGGACAATGCCTACGGAATTCATCACCTCTATGACGACAAACAGGATTACCTGATTGAGATTCTGGCCGAGTGCAAGCGCGCCGGCAATCCGGATCTCGTATACAAGTTCGCATCTACCTCCAAGATCACCTTCCCGGGCAGCGGAATCGCGGCAATGGCTACGTCGCCGAACAACATGAAGGACATTCTGGAGACCATGAAGCATCAGACAATCGGCCATGATAAGGTCAATCAGCTTCGTCACGTTCGTTTCTTCAGGGATATTCACGGCATGGTGGAGCATATGAGAAAGCAGGCGGATATCATCCGTCCGAAGTTCGAGGCGGTTGAGCAGATTCTGGACGAGGAGCTTTCCGGACTGGAGATCGGTACATGGACGATGCCGAGGGGTGGTTATTTCATCAGCTTTGACGCTCTGGACGGCTGCGCGAAGGAAATCGTAGGAAAGTGCAAGAAGGCGGGAGTTCAGATGACTGGCGCCGGAGCTACATGGCCTTATGGAAAGGATCCGCACGATTCCAATATCCGTATCGCTCCGACCTATCCGCCGATCGATGATCTGAAGACGGCGGCGAAGCTTTTCACTCTCTGTGTGAAGCTGGTAAGTGCGAATAAGATTTATTCTGAGATGCAATAAATTTTATATGTCAGACACACCCGGGGATGCATTGTCTCCGGGTGTATTGTTCTGAAGGCTTGAAAACTTTTTCTGTCTCTTGCGCAGGTGGTCATACGATGCCCCGGCCGTGCTTTGAAAGAGTATATGGTGAATAATCGAAGAACAATCCGAAAAAAGGAAATGGCAAAAGCGAGATAAAACACGCTGCGCGAGTTTTATCTCGCTATCGCGACGCTCGCCGCACACGAATACTTCGCATTCGGCTGCGGCTCACTGTTCGCGTAAATAAGAAACGGAACTGCTCCAGCATGCAGTTCCGTTTCTTAATAAAATAAATAAAGGAAGGAGAAACCGATATGAGATCGGTTAATGAAAAAGAAATTAAGTAGTTTGCTTTGTACTATGGTCATAGTCTAACAGGGGGATGTGAATTACCTTTGATGATAAAATGAACATTATGTGAACGATTCCGCAGTTTATCGAAATTTACGAAAACCTAACACAGACAGAAATACAGCTGCCCGGAGGACAGCTGCATGTACGTTCGTCATTTCAGATCGGAGCCGGTCAGAAGCTTGTACGCTTCCTTGTATTTCGCGATCGTCTTGTCGATGACATCCTGAGGCAGGTTGTAATCGCTGTCCGGATTTGCCTTGAGCCAGTCGCGAACGAACTGCTTGTCGAAGGATGGCTGTGAATGTCCCGGCTCGTAACCCTCTGCAGGCCAGAATCGGGAGCTGTCGGGGGTGAGCATCTCGTCGCCGAGAACGACATTGCCATTTTCGTCGAGACCAAATTCGAACTTCGTGTCGGCGATGATGATGCCTCTGGAGAGCGCATACTCGGCGCATTCGGTGTAGAGCTTGAGGGTATAGGTTTTCAGGCAGTTTGCGTAGTACTCGCCGTGTCCCGGGTAAAGCTTCTCGAGAACGTCTATGCTCTTCTCGTAACTGATATTCTCGTCATGATCGCCAATCTCTGCCTTGGTGCTCGGAGTGTAAATCGGCTCCGGAAGCTTGTCACATTCTTTGAGCCCGGCCGGAAGCTTGATTCCGCATACAAGGCCTGTTTTCTGATAGCTTGCCCATCCGCTTCCCGTGATGTATCCACGAACGATGCATTCGATCGGGAGCATCGTCAGCTTCTTGCAGAGCATGCTGTTGCCGTCGAACTGCGGCTGTCTGAAGAATTCCGGCATATCTCTGACATCTGTGCTGATCATGTGGTTCGGCAGAATATCCTTGGTGTAATCAAACCAGAATCTGGACATCTGTGTGAGGACGGTGCCCTTCTTGGTAACCTTGTTCTTCAGAATTACATCAAACGCAGAAATACGGTCTGTAGCGACCATGATCAGGCTGTCGCCGTTATCATAGATTTCGCGGACCTTGCCTTCCTTGATTGGCTTAAATTCCTTCATGAATTTTCCTCCTGTTGGGTAATGGGTAACCCGTACATCATCTGCTGTTATCGCCTTATAGTATAAGAAGAAACACCTTCAATGGCAAGAAGAAAAGAACGGAAATCAGGAGGAAATCCCGGGAGGGAAAGGCAGAACCACGGTAATATCCGGGTGGATGAGGGGGAGATCCGCAAATGACGAGAAAATGTACAGAAAATAAAGGATGATGGCTTGATATCGCTATCTGATTTTCTTATAATCGATACACATGTCGTTTGTGCCGGGTACGCACGGGCACAGGCAGGTTTTGGAAGAGAGAAATCAGAGGCACCATTATCTGGGATGACTGATACGCACTGGCGTGGGCACGCTTCAGAGGGAGCAGTAATTAAAGATAGTAAAACAGACAGAACAGGTAAAAAACCCGGAGAGAGGAAAAACATGGAAAGTAATAGAGCCGGAGAAGGGAAAATCATGGAAAATAAAAATTCCGGAGACAGAAAAGACATCGAAGGCGTTCACGAAGCCGGAACAGGCGAGACAGAAAACGCGGAGCGGGGACAGGAATTGCCGGAAACGCTTCAGAGTTCTGGGCGTGACCGGGTGATCATCCGGACGAGTATCACGGGAATCATAGCAAATGTCCTTCTCGCGGTATTCAAGGCGATTGTCGGAATGTTGTCGAATTCGATAGCGGTCGTTCTTGACGCGGTAAATAACCTGAGCGACGCGATGTCCTCGGTGATCACCATTGTCGGGACAAAGCTTGCGGGAAAGGCACCGGACCGGAAGCATCCGATGGGCTACGGCAGGGTGGAATATCTGAGCTCTGCCATTATCTCCCTGATTGTGCTCTACGCGGGAGTCAGTTCTCTGCGGGAATCAGTGGGAAAAATCATTCATCCTGAAAAAGCGGATTATTCCGCACTGACACTCGTGATCATTGCGGTTGCTGTTGTCGTGAAGATCGTTCTCGGACGCTATGTGAAGCGTATCGGTGAGAAGGTGAATTCAGATTCTCTGGTGAATTCCGGACAGGACGCGACGCTGGACTCCGTCATTTCGGCATCGACGCTTGCGGCTGCGTTCATCTATATGTTTTTCCATATTTCACTGGAATCCTGGCTCGGCGCAGTGATTTCCGTTGTCATCATCAAATCCGGAATCGAAATGCTCAGAGACACCCTGAGTCAGATACTGGGAGAGCGTGTGGACAGCGAGCTGTCGCGAACGGTAAAGGAAAAAATTGCGGAGATGGACGGTGTCTACGGAGCCTATGATCTTGTCCTGCACAGCTATGGTCCGGATAAATGGCTTGGATCGGTTCACATCGAGGTCAAGGATACCTGCACGGCGGATGAAATCGATGAGCTCGAGAGAAGAATCGCGCATAAGATATACGGCGAGACAGGTGTCATTCTGACGGGCATCGGAATCTATTCCATGAATACACAGGATGATTTGGCGAGAAAGATTCAGACACGGGTGACAGAAATCGTCATGTCCCACGATCATGTTCTGCAGATTCACGGTTTTTACCTGGACGAAAAGGAAAAAACGATTCGTTTTGACATGGTGATCGACTTCTTCGTACCGGACAGGGAGGCACTTGTGGAGGATGTATGCGGAGATGTCAGAAGAGAATTCCCGGGGTATCAGGTGGTGATCCAGCCGGATACGGATGTGTCAGACTGAATGCAGGGGCATGCAGGCTGCGGGAGGTATAGTTTACAGATCCAGCCGGATACGGATGGGTCAGACTGAGCAAAGAGACACGTGCAGAGGAAGAACCTTGATTAAGTGGGAGGAACATGAGAAAAGCAGTATTTTTTGATCTGGACAACACATTGTACAGCTATGATAACGCCGATGACATGGCGCAGAGATCGCTGAACAGATTCTGCGCGCGGCAGTTCGGTCTGTCGGAAGAATTCACCGGGCGGAGAATCCACGAGATCATGGATCAGCTGATCGAGGAGATGGGATGGAAACAGGCTGCCACTCACGACAGGCTGATCCGCTTCAGCCGTTTTCTGCAGGATATCGGGCAGCCGGTCTTCCCGTACGCAGGTATGATGTATGACATTTACTGGGACACGCTGATTCAGAGTATGACGCCTGAGAAGGGAGTTTACCGGTTTCTTGAGGAACTGAAGCGGCGGGGATATTATGTGGCGTGCGCGACCAACATGCTGTCCTGGATCCAGTACAGAAAGGTCCGGAAGCTTGGGATGGGAGGTTTGCTGGAGGATTTGATTACGAGTGCCGAGGTGTGCACGGAGAAGCCGGATCCGGAATTTTTCCGATTCTGCGTGAAAAAAGCGGGGTTCCAGCCGGATGAATGTGTCTATATCGGAGATAATTACAGGCTGGATGTGCTTGGCTCGAGAGAAGCTGGCCTGTATGGAATCCTGTATCAGACGGCGGAGCTTGCGGCACGGCATGAGGGCGCGGAGCCTGGCGCAGCGGTGATCCGGGATTACTCGGAGCTGGAGAAAAACCTGAAGCTGATTGAGATGTAATTTGTGTTTCAAGGATTGCGCGGAAACAGGAACTGCAGGTATTTTTTGTGAATAAAATGTGAAAAAGACTTGATTCGACGCGGATTTATGATATGTTAGTAAACAGTGTCTAACCGCGTCATCCGAAAATACTTTTTCAGGATGAGAATTCACATCAGAAAGTTGGTACGGCTGAAATGAAGATATCTTTTAAAATCACCAAAAAGCGAATGCTCTGTTTTGGCATTCTTCTGGCGGCGGCGGTTGTTATGTATGCGATCACCCGATATATGCTCTGGACGCTGCTTCCCTATGCCGGCGTGCTGTTCGTTGTCACGAATATTGATTTTGATCTGAGTGACAGGGTTCCGTGGGTCTGGACGGCGATTCTGTTTGTCCTGAGCTGTAAGTTCACGGAGTTCTGCGTGCAGCATGTAATCCTGGCGCCTGATTTTTTTATCAAGACATCAAAACATACGCATTTGATGAATGTTCTGCTGATTCTGTCGGTTTATTTCCTGTTTCAGTTGATTCTCAGCCGGCCGTCCTGGTCCGCAATTGCGGCACACTGTGCGCTGACGGCTTTTGCGTACACGAACTATTTCGTATACACGGTTCGTGGAAATGAAATCGTATATTCGGATCTGATCACGGTCGGAACCGGACTGAGTGTCGTCAAGAACTACTCGTTCGTTCTGCATGACAGAGGCGCGTATATCATTATGCTGAGCATCCTGTATGTGATGCTTGTCCGGAAAATCAAGGTGAAATACACCTGGCACTGGCTGCAGAGAATCATCAGCGCGGCCCTTATGATTGCGCTTTTCGGCTATGTGTTTCAGAAAACTGCGAACACAGAGACCCAGACATGGGAACAGAAAGGAACCTATCAGAACGGCTTTGTTCTGAATTTTGTCCTCAGTGTCCGCGACAACTTTGTCCAGCCGCCGGAGGGTTACTCTGCCAGCGCAGTGAAAAAACTGGAGGATACCTATAAGGATGCGGATGCGGTTCAGAATGTGACCACAAATGAGAACGTCAAAAATCCGACGATCATCTTCATCATGGATGAGTCCTTTGCGGATCTTTCCGTATTGGGAAATCTGGAGACCAATGTGGGTGACTACATGCCGTTCATTCATTCCATGAGCGAGAATACAATAAAGGGCTATGCCCTGTCATCTGTTTTTGGCGCAAAGACGCCGAACTCCGAGTGGGAGTATCAGACCGGAAATTCCATGGCATTCCTGCCATCGGGATCTGTTGTGTACCAGCAGTACATGAACAATACACCGTTTTCCATTGTATCCACATTAAAAAATATGGGCTACACGACGGTTGCCATGCATCCCTACTACGCAAGCGGCTGGAGCAGAAAGACCGTGTATCCGAAGCTTGGATATGATGAGACGTATTTTATGGATGATCCGGCGGGATTTTTTGACCAGACCAATATCATGCGTGACTATATCACGGATCAGGAGCTCTTTGACAAGATTATCAACCGTTACAATGAGAAAAAAGACGGAGAGAGTCTTCTGATCACCGGCATTACGATGCAGAATCACGGCGGTTATACAGGGACGTATTCCAACTTTACGCCGACGGTAACGGCAGAGCCGGGAATTTTCAGCGATGTCAATCAGTATCTGACCTGCGCGCAGGCGACCGATACCGCGGTGAAAAACCTGGTCGAGTACTTCGAAGGTGTTGATGATCCGGTTGAGATCGTATTCTTCGGAGATCATCAGCCGAGTCTGGATGAGTATTTCTACCGGTATCTGAACGGGAAGGGAATGTCCGGACTGACCATGGACGAGCTGGAGAACTTCTTCAAGGTACCGTTCTTTATCTGGACGAACTATGATACAGATGCGACCGCGATTGACTGCACCAGTCTGAACTATTTGTCCACGCTGACGCTGGAGAGAGCGAATATTGAGCTTCCCGCGTACAACAAGTTCCTGGCGGAGATGATGAAGACCGTGCCGGCGATCAATTCCCGCGGATACTATTCGGAGACGACGAAGCAGTTTGAGCATCTGGAAAATGCAATCGGTGACGAGGCAAAATGGATCAGGAACTATAATATACTGGAATATAATTCGATGTTTGACAAGGACAACCGGAGTGATGTGTTCTTCCCCTACATCACCGGGGAGAGCACAGCATCGGATTCGAGTGCAAAGAGCGGAGGAACTGCCGCGGACAGTTCCTCCGGAGAAAAAGAGGGAGGGACTTCTTCGGGAAGTTCCTCTTCCGAAGAGAGCAAAGAGGCGGCAGGCTGAACCTGCCGCCTCTTTGAGCATATGTGATAAGATCAGTGCGAACGTGTGAAATCCGAATATGCGCGAACATTGAGCCACAATCCGCTCACACATTGTGTGAAGCGGTGGGGCTCACGCCGCGGAAGACCGACGAAGTCGGTCACCTGCAGGATTGCGGGAGTGCAAAGCACGGAGCAATCCGCAGCTTATACAGTGTGTGGCACGATTTATCGTATGGGCGTGTACGTATGCAGGCGACGGGTCAATTCTGCTTCAGGGTGAGATCTCCGTCTTTTACCCAGCCTCTTCTGCGGCAGAACTGATTGATCAGCGGGCAGATGACGGCGGGAAGGATGAAGCAGATCAGAACCAGTCCGATCCAGTCAGTGGCGGTTATCGCTGTCTTCGTCCCGGCAGCGATATCATTCAGCCAGCCCTGGAAGACACCGATCTGTCCGACGAGACCGCAGGTACCCATTCCGGAATCAATAGCCGGCCCGTTCATCTGCATGCGGAAGACGCAGGTGGCGATTGGTCCGGTTATGGCGGATGTGACGATCGGGGCAATCCAGACTTTCGGATTTTTTACGATGTTAGGCATCTGAAGCATGGAGGTTCCGATTCCCTGGGATACCAGACCTCCCCATTTATTTTCACGGAAGGACATCACAGCGAATCCGACCATCTGGGCGCAGCAGCCGGCAACGGCGGCGCCGCCGGCGAGGCCGGTGAGCTGGAGCGCCGCACAGATTGCGGCGGAGGAAATCGGAAGGGTCAGAGCGATTCCGACGACGACAGAAACCAGAATGCCCATCAGGAGCGGCTGCAGCTCTGTCGCCCACATGATGAAATTGCCGACCATCATCGCAAGTTTTCCGAGGGGTGGCGCGATCAGGGCGGAAAGGGCGACACCGACACCGATGGTGACGAGCGGTGTGACAAGGATATCGACCTTGGTCTCTCCGGCGGCCATCTTCCCGATCTCCGCGGTAATGATTGCGACAAATAGTACTGCGAGCGGTCCGCCTGCGCCTCCGAGAGCGTTCGAAGCAAAACCAACGGTGATCAGCGAGAAGAGAACCAGTGGCGGGCATTGCAGAGCCCGTCCGATGGCAACCGCCATCGCCGGGCCGCTCATCGCCATGGCGAGACCGCCGACGGTGTAGTCAACACCGGAAACGGTAGCCACGGTAGCGGAGAGAGCTCCGATGTGAAAAAGGGTACCGATGGTGTTGATGATGGTGCCGATCAGAAGAGAACAGAAAAGTCCCTGAGCCATGGCGCCGAGTGCATCGATTCCATAGCGCTTCAGGGATATTTCTATGTTCTTTCTCTTAAGAAACGCCTTGAACTTTTCCATTTTTCTTGTTTTTCTCCTTTTCTTCTTTTTCGGGCTTTTTTCCGCCTTTAACATTTTTCTGCCTGTTCCGGAAGAATTCTGTCCGGCACAGGTATTCTGACTGGATATATGACAAGACACATGTATGCGCAGATTATATACCATCCGGGAAAGAAAAGTCAATGGAGTCGGTAGTGTTGCAACGGTGTGTGAAGTGACGCGCAAATGGCACGGAAGTGCTCATTCCTGTAGATGGTGAGAGGGAATCTGTTTTATTTGCGCCGCGTGGGGGTGCCGTGATATACTGGAGACCGAAAAGAGGTGTTTGAGCATGCAGTTTGAGAAATTACAGAAAGATATGATCGCAGCCATGAAGGCTCACGACAAAATCAGAAAGGATACAATAGCCGCGCTGGTCTCTGGTGCGAAGAAGATCGCGATCGATGAAGGAAGCCGTGACAATATTACCGAGGAGATTACGGATCGGGCGATCATGAAAGAGCTTCGCGCGGCGAAGGAACAGTATGACAGCTGTCCGGATTCACGGGCGGATCTGAAGGAGGAGTACAGGAACCGCTATGAGATCATCTCGGCTTATGCGCCGAAGATGATGTCTGAGGAAGAGATCCGGGAGGTTCTGACCGGCAGATTTGCCGATGTCATTGCGACGAAGAATAAGGGTCAGATCATGAAGACGGTCATGCCGGAGCTGAAAGGCAAGGCGGACGGGAAGACCATCAGTAAGGTTGTAGCGGATCTCTGCAAATAAGGTATAGCTTGAAGTCCCCTGCGGCCGGTTCGGTCAGCAGGGGATTTACTGTATAAGCTCTTCGAAAACGCAGACAGGATCGTCACGCGCGAAGCGTGTGTAAGAGACTGTATGCGTTTTCGAAGGCAACAGGTATGAGCACGAAGTGACGCGTAAGCGGCACGGAAGTGCGAATGCCTGCAGGATTGCGGGAGTGCGAAGCACGGAGCAATCCGTAGCTTATACAGTATGTGGCACGACTTATCAGATCTGTTTTAGAAGGGAGAGCGCCGGCGCATGCGTGATAGAAATGCGGAAATCAGAAAGAACTGCACGGACGCGATGCGGAAGAGCTATTTGTTCCGGGGACTCGCGGAGGAAGAACTGGAGGTTCTTCTGGACAGCGATTATCTGCGTTTCCGGGAGTACGGAAGAGAAGAACGGATTTTTGAGGAATCGGACCGGCCGGAGGATATTATGGTGCTGGTCACGGGGAATCTTCTGATCGCTCAGGATACGATGAACGGAAAGCGGATGATTTTGTCCAGGATCACGGATCCCGGGGATACCTTCGGGGAAATCTATGTGTTCAAGCAGCTTCCCGCGTATGATATGTACGCGGAGACGATCGATCCGTCATCGATTCTGATGGTCGCCGCGGACCTGCTTTCCGAGGAATGCGGAGAAGCATACGCGAAGATCGCGGAAAAAATGATGCGGAATCAGCTGGCGATGTTCGCCGCAAAGGCGTACATGATGAACCGGAGACTGCGCATTCTCGGGAGTTCCAGCATCCGGGAGAAGATCGCCAGGCTTCTGATTGAACGGCAGGGCGGCGATAGCCGTGTCCGGGTGATGCCGCGAGAGGAGATGGCGGATTACCTGAATGTGACCAGACCGTCTCTTTCCAGAGAAATCAGCGCGATGGTCCGCGAGGGAATTATCCGGAATGAAGGACAGACCCTTGTCATACTGGATCAGGAAAAGCTGGAGGAGTATGTGTAATTATGTCAAACCTGATCTTTAGCATGAATGCGACGCTTCCGATTTTCCTGGTCATGATGCTCGGATATTTTTTCAGAAAAAAGGATATCATCGGGGAGGCGTTTGCGTCCAGGATGAATACTTTTGTATTCCGGATAGCCCTTCCGGTGAGTCTGTTCGGCCAGCTGGATTCGGTGGACTTCTTCAAGGTGTGGGATACGGAGTATGTCTTGTTCTGTTTTCTGGCGACGCTGGTGAGTGTGGGAATCGGTATTCTGGTCTCGTTCGTGTTCCGGGACAGAGAGGTCCGGGGCGAGTTTGTTCAGGGATCCTATCGGAGCAGTGCCTCACTTCTGGGAATGGCATACATTGAGAATATTTACGGAAAGGCGACCATGGGGCCTCTGATGATGCTCGGCTGCGTTCCCCTGTACAATGTGATGGCGGTTCTGGTCCTCTCGCTGATGGGAGGAAGCACGAAGGGTCTCGACCGAAAGCAGCTGCGCCATGCGCTGAAGGGGATTGTCACGAATCCGATTATCTGGGGAATTGTGCTGGGGTTTGCGTGGGCGCTGACCGGATTGAAGATGCCGGTGATGTTTCAGACAACGATCGAATACATTGGCAGGCTCGCGAGCCCGATGGGGCTTCTGGCAATGGGCGCAAGTCTGAATTTCGGCAGCATCCGCGGCCGGCTGGCTCCGATCCTTACCGGATCGCTCCTGAAGCTGATCGGCTTCGCCGCTCTTTTCCTTCCCGTGGCGATCTGGCTCGGATTCCGGACGGAAAAGCTGATCGCGGCGCTGATCATGCTCGGATCTGCAAGCACGGTTGCCGGTTATGTGATGGCAAAGAATATGGGGCACGACGGTGTTGTGTCGTCGGGAATCGTGATGATCACGACTCTCTGCAGCGTATTTACGCTGACGTTCTGGATCTGGCTTCTGCGGTCCATGGGCTTTGTATAAGTGAATATGAACATTCTCCTTTCGGGAGCCTTGGGGCTGCCGCACGATATTCTGGTGCGGCAGTCCCTTTAGTTATGGGCTTTAGCCTGTTGAGCTCGAGCGAGTATTTCCCAACGGAAATATGAGCCGAGCGAAATAAAAAACCACCCGCTATGCGGGTGAGAGTCAAATGGTTATACAATT